>JBDSZF010000115.1:0-11430 GCA_039925285.1 Polaromonas sp. | reverse complement strand
GCTGCGGCATGGGTCCGGCGCTGAACATGGCCGCCAGCCTGGGCGCCTATGTGCTGGCCGACCGCGGCACCTGGCTGTCGTTCAAGAACCGCGCCGACCTGGCGGTTCTCGTCGAAGGCGACACCCGCCTGTTCAACCAGTACGGCGTGATGGTGGTCAACCCCGCCAAACATCCGCAAACCAAGGTGCTTGAGGCGCAGAAGTTTGTTGACTGGGTGACCTCGCCGGCCGGACAGGGCGTGATAGCGGGCTACAGGATCCATGGCGAGCAGCTGTTTTTTCCGAACGCGGGGAAATAGGCCAAGCAAAAGCATGGCTTATGAACTGCTCATGTGGACCGGAGGATAAGTCTCCCGCTCCGAAACCACAGTGCCGGAGGTACTTGAGCGTCCACCATACCCCCTTGCTGACCGGCAGCAGCGATCGAACTGCTCAACCGGATCGAACCAGGCGCGACCTGATGGCAGCAGCTGCTGCACTCAGCGCAAGCCAGGTCAGCATAAAGGCACCGGTCTCCAGCGCGAAACTGTGGAACTTATAGAACAGCTCGGCAACCACAAAAGCCAGCAACATAGGGGCCGCTTCGTCGAGCAATGCGCGCCGCACGCCGGCATGTCGGATCAAGGTGTACATCAGACTTTCCTTTCAAGACCGCGCTTGGTGCGCGTAGGGACCCTCGGCGCCGCAGGTTTTGCCGCACCCGAAGGCTTTGGTTTCATTGCGGTGCAGCCCCTGCCGATGTGGCAAGGTCAAACGCCCCGCCTGGACCAGCCGCCGGTGCGCCAGCGGTGGCGGCGGTAGCAGCGCCGCTGGCCTCTGCGCGTGTGGGTGCCGGCCCGGCGTTGGTTGCGATGAGTTGCTGCGAGGACACGGCGCCGACGGCCATTTCAGCCGCTCCGGATGGCTGCGGTGCGCTGTCGACGACGCGCACGTTTCCTGCGGCCGGATTGTCGATCTCGATGGTGATACGCATGATGGACTCCTTGGGTACAGCGGCTGGGCTCAGTTGAGCACGGCGAACCGGCCCTCGAAATTGACTGCCAGATTGGTGAGGTTTTTCACCGTGATCCAGTAAGTGGCGTTGGCCGCACTGGCGCGCTCGACGCCGACGCTCCACTCCACCTGGGGGTTGCCACTTTGTGCTGAGGTTGGCACCATGTACCAGACCACATTCCAGCCTGCCGGCCAGTTGAACGTGAACCAGCGATTGGACGCGTTGGGCGCCAGGGTGCCGTTGAATTGTGTGCCTGTCCACATGATCTTTCTCCTGAAATTCAGTACTTGCTGAGAATGGCAAAGCGGCCTTCGAACTGAACGGCTTGGTTGCTGAGGTTGCTGACATTGAGCCAGTAGGTGACGTACTCCGGCGTGGCGCGCTCGACCTGAGTGCGCAGCGTCACCGCCGGTGCGCCCGGCAAGACATTCGTCGGCATCACTGTCCACACCACATGCCAG
Source organism: Polaromonas sp. (assembly GCA_039925285.1). GTDB lineage: Bacteria > Pseudomonadota > Gammaproteobacteria > Burkholderiales > Burkholderiaceae_C > Polaromonas. The sequence goes on along the minus strand of JBDSZF010000115.1, from coordinate 9,975 downwards.
GTGGCCGGCCAGTTAAATGTGAACCAGCGGCCGCTCGCGTTGGCGGCCAGGCTGCCGCTGAACTGCACGCCGCAGATCGGTGATGTGAGCCAGCCATCGACCGGGATCTCCCATACGCCGCGGTTGCGTGTTCCGGCGCGCAGCACCCGCGAATGGGGATGAAAGATGAGGTCGGCTACCAGCACGTTGGGCAGGCTGGTGCCGAAGGGCGACCAGGAGGCGCCACCATCGAGAGTCTGGTACACGCCGACATCGGCCGCGACCCACACGCGGCTGGCATTGCCGGGGTCGACGCACACAGCGTTCATTGGCAGGCCCGGCAAGCCGGCGGATCGGTCGGTCCAGGTAGTGCCGCCGTCGGCGGACGAAAAAACGCGCCCACCCCCCAGCGTGCGTAGCGTCACCCACAGCCGGCTCGGGCTGCCGGCTTCGACATGCAGATCGCTGATGGACGCGGCGCGCGGCACAGTGAGTTCGGTGCGCGTCCAGGCCGCGCCGCTCCAGTCGAAACGGAAGATGCGGCCGTTGCTCATGCCGGCGTACAGGCGGTCGCTGGTCGGCGCGTGCATGGCGGTCGTCAGCTGGCTGGCGGGTAGCGCCTGCTCGCTCCAGTTGGTGCCCCGGTTGCGCGAGATGAACACGCTCTGCCCGGCCTGTGCCACGGTGCCGTTGTTGACCTCCAGCGGCGGGTAGAACAGGGCGCCGTAACCCGCCGGAACATTGGGGCCGATCCAGCCCCAACTGGCCCAACCGCCGCCGCTGGTGGAGCGCTCCATGCCCATGCTGAAGAAGCTGTGGTAGCAGATGCGTGGGTCGGCACGGTTGATGCCGCAGTCGCCGCCGTCGCCGTCCTGCGCGTGCTCCCAGACCGGCGAACCCTGGTAACGGATCGACCCGTTGTCCTGCGTGCCAGCGAGGATCATCCGCGAGCTGCCGAAATCCTGCGCCATGTACACGATCTCGGTAATGGCCAGGCCGTTGTTCAGGGGCGTCCAGTTGACGCCGCGGTTGGGTGAGCGGTACAGGCCGCCGTCGTTGCCGGCGAATAGCACGTTGGCGTCGGTCGGGTGCAATGCGAAGGCATGCTGGTCTGGGTGGACCGAGTCGCCGCTGCTCTTGGCAGTGATCGGCAGCCAGGTCCAGGTCGTACCTGAGAGGTCGCCTCGGAAGCTGTCGATGGCGCCGATGTAAACCTGATTGTCGCGGTCGGGCGCCGCCTGCAGGCACCAGTCGTACCAGTCCTGGTTAACAGCCATACCGGCCGGCACTGCCACTGCGGCCCAGGTGCCTGCGCTATTGCGCCGGTAGAGCCGCCCGGCCGTGCCGTTGGAGCCGAAGGCATACGCCACGCGCGAGTCGCTGCGCACCATGGACACCGCGAGCCGGTTCCACGAGGCCGGCGCACCGGTCAGTGCCACGGCGGCCCAGGTGGTCCCGCCGTCAGCCGACCGGAAAAGCCCGTCGCTGCACGCTGCCAGCACCTCGGCCGCGGCGCCGCCGCTGGGCTGGTAGGCCAGCGACCAAGTGCGCGCCGCGCGGCGGCGTGTCCACGTCGTGCCGCCGTTGGTGGATTCGTACAAACCCGAACTGGTCGCCGCGAGCACATGGTCGGCATTGACCGGATCAACGGCTAGGTCGTAGAAGCCCTGGCCGACAAAGGGCGCTCCGGCCACCAGCGCCCAAGTGGCGCCGCCGTTGCTGCTTTTGAGAACACCGGCCCCCAGGCCAGCGTAGAAGTTGCCCTCGCCGGTACCGCAGTACACGGTAGCCGGCGCCGAGCGCGCGAAGGCCAGGGCGCCGACGGTGAGCGTGGGCGCGAAGTCGGTACGAGGCGTCCAGCTGGCGCCGCTGTCGAACGACTCCCACACACCGCCGGCAGCTGAGCCGCAGAGCACATGGTTGCCGTTGCCGGGGTCTACGGCCACACACGACACGCGCCCGGAGACCACCGTACGGCTCGAACCGTAGGTCTGGCCGTTGGGCATCATGGTCGGGCCCAGCGAGCGCCAGGCCGGCAGCGCAACCGCCATCGGCGCCGCCTCGCCGGGTGCAGCGGCGTCTACAGGTGCGGCGGCCCAGGGGGCTCGCTGAACCGAGTCGGTGAGCGCGCGCGCAGCATCGGCGTAGAGCTGGCCGACGCTCTCGGCAACGGTGTCATCGAGCTCTGCGGATGCTGCTGCGCGCCTGGCGCGGCCCTTGGCCGGCGCTGCGGCTGCCTTCGGGGTTGGCTTGGCGTCTGCTTCGATGGCATGCATCGAGATGCCGCGCGGTTGCTCAAAATCAAGCAGCCGCGCCAGCACCTTGCCACCATCGGGCTTGGGCTGAATCGCACGTTCGAGTGTTTCGATGGCGGCAGAGCCTGTGAGTTCAGGTGTTTTCATTTCTGTTCCTTCAATGGCGGGTGCGTGGGCTCTTGCGGTGGGACCGGCGCCGCAGGCTCGGACTGGGGTTTGCGATCGCGTTCGAACTCCTTCAAGCGCTCGGCGGCACGCCCACCTTTAGGCTCTGGCGCGTCTGACGGGGGCGTGTCGGGAGGGGGACGTGTCATGGTTGTCTCCAATGCTCATCTTCGGGTTTCAGGTCTTGCAACTGGGAAAGCCTGCGGGGACTCTTCAGCGCCCAAATCCCGATGCGCAACTGTCTTGCGAAGATTAGCGCGTGCCGAGCCAGGCGCGTTAGGACAATCCTGCCATTCACTAGGACAATCTTGCGCCCGCCGGGTAATCGCCCGGGCAGACGCTGAACTAAGGTGGTAGGGGGTAGCTCGCCGGAAAGTAGTCATTCTCACCAGCCGGACGGCACCAGGTCCGGCCCCACCCGTTTGCCCACTTCGATGCCCGCATCGTGCACGTAGTGGGCGGCGTACCAGATCACCACATCGGTATCCACCACCGACTCCGGCGGCGACATGAACTTGTCGATGTGCGCCCGGCTCAGGTTCGGATTCGTGGTGAAGCCCTGAGCGTCGTCGAGTTCGCCGACGTGGTAGCGCAGCACGAACAGGTCGCCGACGCCGTAGGGCGTCGAGACACCATCATGCGGTCCCGGTACGATGGTGTAGGCCTCGCCGCTGAGGATGTTCCGCACGCGCCACTTGCGCTTGTGCAGCGGGTCGCGCACGCGGCGGATCTCGAACTGCTTGGTGTGCCAGTTGCTGTTGCCCACGATAGGCGGATCGTTGAACTCCTCGACGATGTTATGACCCGGGGTGCGAATGTCGAAGTCGAGCCGCCAGTAGGCATGATGGGTGTGCAGATGGCAGGTGCAGGGATTCTGCGTGCCGGCGAATCCGAAGCGCGGGCGTATCGTGCCGTTCGCATGCAGACGCCATTCGGTGATGTAGCGGTACCAGCCCGCCTGCATCTCGCTGACGAGCACCACCTCCGGGCCGTCGACATAGATCGCCACGCCGGCGAAGTTGCCAGCGTCCGTGTTGTTGTCGATGATCGTGCGCGCAGGCTGCGGACAGAGCACAAAGCCGGGCGCGACCGCCGTGCCGTTGGCCTCGAACGGCGTCTCGGCATTCTGCCAGTCGCGGTAGGTCGGGCCGCAGCCGATCGCCTGGCCGTCCGCTCCGTACTCCACGTTGAGGATCGGTACGTGGGCGTGGTAGAGCACCCGCTTGCCGCGATAGTCGACGTAGCGCAGCTCGATGCCCGAACCATTGGTGCCCGACGATGCACCGGGACGAACGGCAAGAAAGCGCCAGAGCGTCTGACCGCCGCCTGTGACCGTCACCCAGCACTGGCCGCTCAAGCCGCCTCGGGTCCCGTAGGGGTCCCGGCCGGGCGGTGGCTCGCATACCCGCGCGCTCGGCCGCACCACGCCGTCGAGTTCGCCGCGTAGCACGCGGCGGTCGAACATGCTGACGCCGACGATTTCGTGGAATGGTGCCTCAGCGCTGGTAGCGCGCAGTCCGACGGTCAAGGTGCGTTCCACGCGACCATCGGGCAGCTGTCGATCGACCACCGGTGGCATCGGCCGGTAAACCGCAAGCTCGCCGGAGCGTATTTGCTCGCGCAGTTCGCGATCGTGCATCACGATGTCCACCGCGGCAGCGAACTCATCGCCGCTCGGCAGCGGCTGATGACCCAGCATGCGCACCTCCACCGTCCCCGGCGCCGCCGCGTCGAGCGCATACAGCGCTCCGCGCGCCTCGAGCACCTGGTTTGCGGTGTAGTCGTAGACCAGCGCCGCGAAGTGGTCGGGCGGACAAGCGAGCACCGTTTTAGCAGCGCCGACCCGCTGCTCAGCGCAGGGGTCAGCCTGATGCTCGACACGGAAGTCGAGCAGCCGATGCTCGTTCGCGCCCAGCGCTTGTCGCAGACTCGGATGGGCAAGCAGGGCGGAGACCGCCGCATCAATGCTCGCCTGGTCGGGTCCAAACGGCTCGACCGCGACGCTCAACGCCGGATGTTCATCCCCGTCACACTGATTGCCGTGGCCCACCGGCGTGCCACCGCCGCTCCCGCTGGCATGTTCGCCGCTTTGAATTCGCGCATCGTCGTTCATCGCAAGCTCCTTGGAGGAGGGGGAAACACTGCTGTCCGGCTGGGGGGAGCGTAACCAGGATCATGCACCTACGTGAGGCCGCCGACCCGTACCCTGTGGAAGCGGTCCATGAGGCCCGCGACGGGAGGTTTCAGGGCCCCATCCCGCTACACAGCTTTCATGCAAATCCTAGCGCCTACCAGGCGAACAGCGTTAGGACAATCCTGCCATTCGTTAAGACAATCTTGCGCCCGCCTGGTAGTCGCCCGGGCAGACGCCGAGCTGGCGCTTGAAGGCACGGGTGAAATACGAGAGGTCGTTGAAACCGACCGGGTAAGCCCCTTCCTTGGCGAGTCCACCGGGTTGAGCACGGCGCTGGCGAGTAAATGTGGCATCGCAAGACCTGACCCTCACGCCCCTGACGGTAAGGTTGACCATTTGCTCGAAGACCTTTGGCTCATCGAGTTCTGGATGTTCACGATTCAATTCGTGGGTCGTCATGTTCTGTGTCCTGCGTGCTTGGCATCAAACCTTTCTGTCATTACGGCAAGTCGAGTCCCCAGAACTTTACGATGTGGAAGCTGGAGCAGATTCCCACGTCTAGAATGAACGGCGCCGCCTTGCCGCACTGGTTGTCCGCATTGCCGGGACCGATAGGGGTGCCGTGCCCCATGCCGTTGACCAGCACCGTTTCGACCAGCACCTTGCCGTTGTTATCTTTGTACAGCTTGTGCGCCTGACCGTTGATCGTATCTTCGGTATCCGGGATCTGGTCGATGCCCAGCACGTTGGTCCACTGGTCGACAAGTTCCCTCTGGTCTTGCGGGTTAACGGTGGTATCCGTTGTGCCCTGCCAGATCGACACGCGCTGGAACGGCCCGCTATGGCTCGATGCATTGCGCACCAGGCCGCCCCACTGGGCCGGCGTCAAATCTTTCATCGGTGCGACCTGTCCCGATAGGCTGACTCCGCATTGACTCAGTGCTTCATTCGCATCGTTAGCGCATTTGTACGGAATCCCCGCGATGATCGCGCCACCGGCAAACAGTTCCGGATACGCCGCCAGCATCACTGCGGTCATGGCGCCGCCGGCCGATAGGCCGGTCACATAGACCTTCTGAGGATCGACGCTGGCATCGGCCTTGATCTTGTCGATCATTTGCCGGATCGATAAAGCTTCGCCTTTGTCGCGCTGGTTATTGCTGGGCATGAACCAGTTGAAGCATTTCGATGAGTTGTTGGCCTGCTTTTGTTGCGGCAACAGCAGCGCGAAACGGTGTTTGTCGGCGAATTTGATCCAGCCCGTCTCGTCATCGTAATCCGACGCCTGCTGCCTGCAGCCGTGCAGTGCGACGACCAGCGGGCGGGATGCACCGAGATTCGCGGGCAGATACTTGCACATTTTCAGGTTGCCAGGGTTGGAGCCGAAACCGGTGCCTTCGGTCAGCGGTGTGCCGCAACTGGTTGCCGAGCCGGGGCAAAGCCACGGGAACCAGCTGCACCACCAACTGGCGGCGGATGCCGTCATGGGCAGCGCCAGCAACAGCGTCAGCATTAATATGAGCCCGACCCCCTTGATTATGTTAAATAATGAATGCATCATGCGCTCCTCGACAAAATGGTAAGTCGTGCTGGGGCCACGGTATGCGCGCCTCTACTGCAATGCTTTCGCGCTGAACTCTGGGGTCAGGTCTTGCAATAACACATGCGTGAAACCGCCTGACCGTACCCTCATGCGAGCCAAGCCTAGCGCGTACAAAGCCAGGTGCGTTAGGACAATCCTGCCATTCGTTAGGACAATCTTGCGCCCGCCTGGTACTCGCTTGGGCAGACGCCGAGCTGGCGCTTGAAGGCGCGGGTGAAATACTAGAGATCGTTTAAGCCGACGGAGTAGGCCACGTCCTTGACGAGCGCGCCGGGTTGAGCACGATGAAGCACGGCAGCCCTCGGGCGTTTGCGCCAGCAAGGCGTTGCTCGCCAGACAATAGCTATGCACCACCCCGTTGAAGCGCTGGCACAACCGCCCAGCACCGCCAGCCAGGCCTGGCAGTCATCGGCGTCAGCGTGGTACATCTCCTCGCATGGGTCATTGCGCGAGTTGCTGCATTATTAATAGCTGTCAATGCACACAATTCGCGCGATAGAGGCTGATTTTTCTCAAGACGCTGGTGAGTAAATGTTGCATCGCAAAACCTGACCCTATGGTTCTCTCTGCATTGACGAAGACAATGATTGTCAGAGTCTCACTACCAAGTCACATTGGAGTCCGGCGGTCCGATGTTGATGGGCGCATTCGGCGAGACATCGGCGACGCCGGGGACCGTCCGCAACTGCTCGGCGCTGTCGTCGCTGGCGTCGCCGATGATGCACCCTATCTCGTCAAGAACCTGAGCGATGGTGAAGCCCTTCCTGGTCAGATCTTTCCTGATATCGTTGAGCGGCCTATCACCGGACGTGGTGACAATCCATCTTTTGCTTTTGACCATGACATTCCTCCATAACGAAGCCTACCCCCCGGAAGTGGGCTCCCGGCAGCTATCAAGTTAACACATATTGGATGTTACGGCGCCTGGACGAGACCCGTGCCAACCCGCGTCGCTGGGAATGGCAACCCCCTGGCCGTTGCCTGTAGTTTGCGCCACAGGTTAATGCCACGGAGCGAGGCGGAGGTCTCCGCCCACAGCGCAGCGCATCCGGCTACGTGCGGAGTGGCCATGCTGGTGCCGCTGATAATCTTGTATCTGGTCGGCCGGGGCCACGACGAAAATACGTCACGACCCGGCGCCGCGATCTCGATCTTGCCGAAGTTCGAGAATGACGACGGGGCCAGGTTCGGATCGAGCGAGGCAACCGACATGATGGTCGGCGAGTTTGCGGGAGAACCCGTAGCTGAAGCCGCATTGCCCGCCGCCGCGATGATCAGGCAGCCATTGTTCAAAGCCGCCTGTCCTGCCGCCGTGTACGAGGGCTGCACCGGCGACTGCGAACCGAGCGACATCGAGATCACCTGGCAGCGGTTGGCAATGGCCCAGTTCATGCCGGCGAGCACACCGGCCCCGGAACCCGATCCCGAGTTGCTCAGCACCTTGCCGGCGAAGATCGCCGCCTTGTAGCCGATGCCGTAACGCGGCGTGCTGCCCGCTGGCGCCCTCGTGCCGCACGACGTGCCGATGCAGTGCGTGCCGTGACCGTGAAGGTCCTGGACCGGCTGGCCGACGAAGGTCTGGGAGACGACCGGGCGACCGGCGAAGTCCGGGTGACCCAGGTCCATGCCGGTATCAAGCACCGCCACCTTGATGCCACTGCCGCTGCGGACGCTTGGCGGAACCTTGCAGGCGTTCAGACCCCATGTCGCGCCCAGAACCAGCCCTTCCTCTTCCCCTCCCGGCTGCGGCTGTCTGGCGCCGCCCAAGTCCCTTGCGATGATCTCCGCCGCCCGGAGGAAGCCGCGCAGGTACTCGCCAGGATCGCCCTCAGCCGCTTGCGCGAAGCCGCGCAGATACTCTTCGGGAGTGCCCACGGCGAACACGAAATATTCGGGATCAATTGACTCAATCGGGCTATCGCCAGCGATCTCCGAGTGGACACTCATACTGCGCTCCTGGGCTGCGTTGCCGCCTACCAAGGCGACTCCGATCTCCGGGAACACGACGGCGTCGGCGTCGCCCACGCTCTCCAGAGTAGCGGCTTGATCGTTAAAATCTCGCGCGTCAGCGACGCGCATTCCCTGCCCCTGCACCCCCAGGAACTTGAGTCCCTCCTCGCCCCCTCCTTGAACGTAATCAGATATCGCCCGGTCTCAAAGCTGTCATCGCCGCGTTCAAGCGCGGCCAGCAGCAACTCCTCGACCGGGGACGACGCACGGTTGGCAGACATATCAACCGACGGTGTATGTTGAGCTTTCTTGGTGGCTATGTCACCGTTAAATGTGGAAATCTCCGACTCCATAGGAGGAGCGATGATTTTTTCCCCTATGGTGGGCTGAATATCCACAACTAGAGCAGAATCGCCCTGACTGGCAACAGCCCGCACTCCCCTATGTACCTCGTATTTGTTTCCTTGAAGTTCTTGCTGGTCAGGGTGATTCCGCTCTAACGGTGACATAGCCTTCTTGGTTGCCATTATTTTTCTCCAAATGGTTGGGTCGTTTTAGCAATCTCCTCAATAGGAGTCTCCGGCGTCAAGTCTTGCAATAACACATGCGTGAAACCGCTTGACCGCACCCTCATGCGTGCCAAGCCTAGAGCGTACCAAGGCAGGAGCGTTAGGACAATCCTGCCATTCGTTAAGACAATCTTGCGCCCGCCTGGTAGTCGCTTGGGCAGACGCCGAGCTGGCGCTTGAAGGCACGGGTGAAATACGAAAGATCGTTAAACCCGACGGAGTAAGCCACGTCCTTGACCAGTGCATCTGGATGGGCAAGGCGTTCGCGAGCCTGCTCCAGCCTGTAACGGAGCAGATGCTGGCCGAAACTGACGCCCTGCTCCTGCCGGAAGAGGCGGCAAAACTGCGTGGGGCTGAGCCCGCACAGGGCAGCGGCCTGCTCCAGCGCGATTTTGCAGTCGAAATGCGTCGCCACATGCGAGATGGCCGCATGCGTTCGTCCTTCGCTAACCGGGCCATGCAGGGCAGGCAGGGCTTGCGCAGCTTGCTGCGGAAACCGGATTTCGCGCGCCGGTCCCGACTTGCGCTGGCGCGTCAATTCGATGAGCGTGGTGATGCACCGCCTGAGTTCCCCGGGCAACACCGGCTTCACCAGCAAGTCCCAGACCCGGATGCGCAACGCCCATAGCGCCACGGGCTCGGAATGGCAGCCTGTGATCATCAGCACGGGCAGCCCCGGATGCGCGCGGCGGGTGTCTGCCAGGACGTTGATGCCCGGCGTGTCCGGCTCGTCGAATTCGAAGCAGAAAAACTGCGGGGCGTGGCGCTCGACGGCAGCGGGAATCTGGCCCGGCTCGCGCACGCAATGGACATCGAATGCGCCGCCTGCACTTTCGCCCAGCGCCGTGCGCGCTTCCCGCGTCAGGTTTACCCAGAGAAAACTGGCGTCACGCGGCGCACTTGCAGAATTGAACGTGTCATGCATTCCCATCCTCTCGTGCCTGATCTGTGCCGTCAGGGCATCTCTTGCTGCTCCGCCACAAGATCACATTTCGGCTCAGGTACCGCAGCGGCCAGAAATTTTGGCCCAAGCTGGATCATCAAGCCATCACCTCCAACAGCACCCATGGTCAAGGAGTGTGGGCTTAATCAATAGCGCCGGCAGTAATAAAATGAAACGCAGCAGGCACACAAGCGCTACCCGGTCGGCAACCGGGCGGTTTCGGGCTGCGCAATGACGCCGATATTTTTGATAGGACTTACGCATTGATAAGCGCAGCGAATTCTGTTATTTGCAGGGGGTCACTGTGTTGGGTCAAACTCACTGGATGATGAGAAGCCCGACCCGCCCGCCGACAGCCAAATGCACCTTGCCGATGT
>JBDSZF010000114.1:0-5838 GCA_039925285.1 Polaromonas sp. | reverse complement strand
ACGACGACGGTCATGCCGGCCATCTGGGCGCTGGCCGGGTTGGTGCCGTGGGCCGACGCGGGAATCAGGCAGATGTGGCGGTGTTTCTGGCCGTGCGCTTCCAGCCAGGCCTTGATGACCAGCAGGCCGGCATATTCGCCCTGCGAGCCGGCGTTGGGCTGCAGGCTGATGCCCGCGTAACCCGTCGCCTGGCACAGCCAGTCGCGCAGTTGCTGGTCGAGTTCGGCATAGCCCTGCAGCTGGTCCTGCGGCGCAAACGGGTGGATGTTGGCAAACTCGGGCCAGGTGATGGGAATCATCTCGCTGGTCGCGTTGAGCTTCATGGTGCAGCTGCCCAGCGGAATCATGCTGCGGTCCAGCGCCAGGTCCTTGTCGCTGAGCATGCGGATGTAGCGCAGCATGCCGGTTTCGCTGTGGTGGGTGTTGAACACCGGATGCGTCAGGAAGTCGCTGGTTCGGCGCAGCTCGGCCGGAATCAGGGATTCGATGCCGTTTTCAAAGGCGCTGACTACCGGCAGGTGCTGGCCGGGTTTGGCAAAGAAGGACCAGAGCAGTTCGATGTCACTGCGGCTGGTAGTCTCGTCCAGCGACACGCCGAGGTGGTTGTTCAGGCGGCTGCGCAGGTTGACGCCCGACTGGCGGGCGCGCTCGGCGATGGCATGGGTGGCTTCATCGGTCTTGATGGTGACGGAATCAAAAGCGCCCTTGTTGGTGATGCTGTAGCCGAGCTCGTGCAGGCCGCGCACAAAAATCGCGGTGTAGGTGGCCACGCGCTCGGCAATGCGTTTCAAGCCTTGCGGGCCGTTATAGACCGCGTACATGCTCGCCATGACAGCGGGCAGCACCTGCGCGGTGCAGATGTTGGAGGTGGCTTTTTCGCGGCGGATGTGCTGCTCGCGGGTTTGCAGCGCCAGCCGGTAGGTCGGTTGGCCGTGGCTATCGACGCTGACGCCGACCAGTCGGCCGGGCAGCGAACGCTTGAATTCGTCGCGGCAGGCCATGTAGGCGGCATGTGGGCCGCCGTTGCCCATGGGCATGCCAAAACGCTGGGTGCTGCCCAGAACGATGTCGGCATCCCACTCGCCGGGGGCGGTGAGCAGCGTCAGCGCCAGCAGGTCGGCGGCCACGCACAGGGCGGCGCCATCGGCATGCGCGTGACCTGCCAGGGGCCGCAGGTCATGAATGGTGCCGGTGGTGGACGGATATTGCGCCAGCACGCCAAAGTAGTTGCCTTCAGCCATGAGTTGCGGCAGGGTAGCAGACGCGGTGCTGACCTTGACTTCAATGCCCAGCGGTTTCGCACGGGTCTGGATGACTTCAATGGTTTGCGGATGGCAGTCGCCCGCCACGATAAAGACATTGCTTTTGCTTTTCACGCTGCGCTTGGCCAGCGTCATGGCTTCGGCGGCGGCGGTGGCTTCGTCGAGCATCGATGCGTTGGCAACGGCCAAGCCGGTCAGGTCGCAGACCATGGTCTGGAAATTGATCAGGGCTTCCATGCGGCCCTGCGAAATCTCGGCCTGGTAGGGCGTGTAGGCGGTGTACCAGGCGGGATTTTCCAGCACGTTGCGCAGAATCACGCCCGGCGTGTAGGTGCCGTAATAGCCCTGGCCGATAAAGCTCTTGAACACCTTGTTCTTGGCGGCCATGGCCTTGAGCTGCCTGAGCGCGGCCGCTTCGGTGACTGGCGGCGGAATCGCCATGGCGCTGCTGCGGGCAATCGAGCGCGGAACAATGCCGTCGATCAGTTCCCGGCGCGAGGCTGAACCGACGACGCTGAGCATGTGGACTTCGTCAGCCTCGTCAATGCCGATATGGCGGGCAATGAATTCGGAAGGGTTTTCAAGCGCGCCCAGCGGCTTGGGAGAATGCATCAACATGTCAGGATTCCGTGTCAGTCTTTAATGAGAAATTCAGGCGGCAGAAGAAAAGGCGGTGTAGCTGGTTTCGTCCATCAGGGCGTCAAGCTGCGACGGGTCGGACAGCTTGACCTTGAAGAACCAGCCGGCGCCCAGCGGATCGCTGTTGGCCAGCGACGGGTCGTCGCGCAGGGCTTCGTTGACTTCAGTGACCTCGCCGCTGACCGGCATGTACACATCGGCTGCGGCCTTGACCGATTCCACGACGCCGGCGGTGTCTTTCTGGGCGAAGGTCGTGCCGACTTCCGGCAGTTCCACAAAGACCACATCGCCCAGCGCGTCCTGCGCATGAACGGTAATGCCGACGGTGGCGATGTCGCCTTCAGTCTTGAGCCATTCGTGGTCTTCGGTGTATTTGACGGTCATGAGTTTCTCCAGAAGTTGTATGAAAAAAGGGAAGGGAAGGATAAATCAGCCGCGGTGGTAGCGGGTGGGAACGAAAGGCATGGCAGTGACTTCCATCGGCACCGGTTTGCCGCGCACTATGGCATGGACCCGCGTGCCAATGGCTGCGAATTCAGGACTGACGTAGCCCAGGGCGACGGGCTGGTTGATCGTCGGGCCGAGCAATCCGCTGGTGACTTCGCCCACGGACGCGCCGTCGGTGCTGTGCAGGGCCGTGTGGTCGCGGACCGGAATGCGCTCCAGCGCCATCAGGCCGACGCGTTTTCTTGCCAGGGTGGCTGGGTTGTCCAGCTGGGCCAGGATTTTTTCAGCGCCAGGGAAGCCGCCCGCGCGGGCGCCGCCGGTGCGCCGGACTTTCTGAATCGCCCAGTTCAGGCTGGCTTCGACCGGCGTGGTCGTGGTGTCGATGTCGTTGCCGTAGAGGCACAGGCCGGCCTCCAGCCGCAGCGAGTTGCGGGCGCCCAGGCCGACCGGCTTGACTTCAGGCTGGGCCAGCAGGGCGCGGGCCAGGGCGTCGGCCTGCGACGCATGAACGGAAATCTCGAAACCATCTTCACCGGTGTAGCCGCTGCGGGTCAGGAAACAGTCGCAGCCTGCGACGGTGAAGCGGCCGCCAGTCATGAACACCAGTTGCTCGACGCCGGGCGCCAGCCGCTTCAGGGCAGTGACAGCCTCTGGCCCCTGAAGCGCCAGCAGCGCCATCTCGGGCATGGGGATGACCTCGCAGCGCTGGCCGATTTTGGCCTGGATATGCGCGATGTCGCCGACCTTGCAGGCGCCGTTGACGATGACGAAGATGTCGCCCCCGTTCGCAACATCGCGGTTGAAAAACATCAAATCGTCAATGATGCCGCCTTCGTCATTGAGCAGCAGGCCGTAGCGCTGCTTGCCCGGAGCCAGGTCGATCACATCGACGGGCATCAGGCTTTCAAAGGCGGCGGCTGCATCCGGGCCGACCAGGCGCAACTGGCCCATGTGCGACACGTCGAACAGGCCGGCAGCAACGCGGGTGTGCAGGTGTTCGGCCATCAGGCCGGCCGGGTATTGCACCGGCATGGAGTAGCCGGCAAACGGCACCATGCGCGCGCCGAGTTCGACATGCAGGTCATTCAGCGGCGTTTTGAGCAGAGCGGCGGGGGTGGCAGACGAATCAACGGACATGGCATTCTCCAAGGGCAAACATGAATCCACGGCTAAAACCATGGGCTGCCCCTGCTGTCCTCTTTACCTGAGAGATTCGCCTGGCGATGCAGGTTTGCTCCTTCGGTGGATCGTTTTGAAAACGGCCTCTCTCCAGTAGGGAACGCCTTGCAGCGTCAAGCGCTTGCGAAGGCGGTTGCCAGTCCTTTTGCCTGAGCGTTCAGTCCACCATTGGGGTGGCACATGCGCCTTCGGCGGTTTTCAGCAAGGAAAACTCTCTCCTGACCCGGCAAGTGTAGCCGAGCACGGCAGCCTGCCAGCCGCAGCGTTGGCGGAATTCACCGACTTGTTGCGCTTGGATGGATTGGCGCCGCGATGGCGCGTGCATCAAAGAGTTCCTCGATATCCTTCAGTATCTTCGACGCTGCGGGCTGGCCATGTGGTTTTTCCCGGGCGGCCTTGTTTCGCGCCTTCTCCAGGGCGATCAATAGAAACGTCTGGCGGGTTTTGAGCTGTACGATTCGCCTGCCGCCGCCATGGCCACGCTCGAAGAGCTTGAAAAAACCGCCCGCCAGGTCTGCCTTGGCGCTTCTGTGCCCGAGCCCCTGACCGAAATCCAAATCGATGAACTGCGCCATACTTTTGGCGCCCGCTGGTGAACCCTATGCCCCAATTTGCTGCCAACTTGTCCATGCTCTACCCGGAGCTTGAGTTTCTTGATCGTTTTGAAGCTGCCGCCAGGGACGGCTTCAAGGCGATCGAGTATTTTTTTCCCTACGCTTTTGAAGCCCGCGAAATCGCAGCCCGCCTCAAGGCCCATGGCCTGCAGCAGGTGCTGTTCAATGCGCCGCCCGGCGACTGGGACGCTGGCGAGCGCGGCCTGGCCTGCCTGCCCGGGCGCGAAGCGGAGTTTCAGGCTGGTATCGCCAACGCGCTTGATTACGCCGAGGCTCTGGCCTGCCCGCGCATCCATGTCATGGCCGGGCTGCTGCCCATGGGCAACGAGCGCGAAACCTTGCACCCCATCTACATCAACCAGTTGCGCTGGGCCGCTCAGGAAGCCGCGAAGCAGGGCGTTGAGGTATTGATCGAGCCGATCAACCCGCGCGACATTCCGGGATTTTTCCTCAATCGCCAGGACCATGCGCACCAAGTCGTCAGGGACGTGGGCGCGCCCAACCTCAAGGTGCAAATGGACCTGTACCACTGCCAGATCGTGGAAGGCGACCTGGCCATGAAGCTGCGCAATTACCTGCCGACCGGAAATGTCGGCCATATCCAGATTGCGGGTGTGCCTGAAAGACACGAGCCCGATCTGGGCGAACTGAACTATCCCCACCTGTTTTCCGTGCTGGACGAGTTGGGCTACACCGGTTGGGTGGGTTGCGAATACCGGCCCCGCGCGGGGATGCAGCCTGGCGGCACATCGGCCGGTCTGGGCTGGCTCAGGCCCTACCTGTAAGTCCAGCGCTGCTTCGCGAGTTCAAATTCGAAGTGCAACTTTATGAATAACGCGCCGGATTACATGCCGCTGTAGTTCGGCCCGCCGCCGCCCTCGGGCGTGACCCAGACGATGTTCTGCGTCGGGTCCTTGATGTCGCAGGTCTTGCAGTGCACGCAGTTCTGCGCATTGATCTGCAGGCGGTCGGAGTTGTCGGGGTTCTTGACAAACTCGTAGACACCGGCCGGGCAGTAGCGGCTTTCGGGGCCGGCATATCGGGCCAGGTTGATCGCCACCGGCACGCTGGCGTCCTTGAGCGTCAGGTGCGCCGGCTGCTGCTCCTCGTGGTTGGTGTTGGAGATGAACACCGAGCTCAGGCGGTCAAACGTGATCTTGTTGTCGGGCTTGGGATAGACGATGGGCTGGCACTCGGCAGCGGGTTTGAGCATCGCGTAATCGGGCTTGTTGCGGTGAATCGTCCACGGCGGGCTCTTGATGCCCAGGCGCGGCAGCAGCCACTGCTCGATGCCCGTCATGAACGAGCCCAGGTACACGCCCTTCTTGAACCAGGCCTTGAAGTTGCGCGACTGCTTCAGTTCTGCGGCCAGCCAGCTGTTTTCGTAGGCCTCGGGGTAGGCGCTCAGTTCATCGTGCTGGCGCCCGGCCGTCACCGCTTCATACGCGGCTTCAGCAGCCAGCATGCCGGTCTTGATGGCGGCGTGGCTGCCCTTGATGCGGCTGGCGTTGAGGTAGCCGGCTTCGCAGCCGACCAGCGCGCCACCGGGAAACACGGTCTTGGGCAGGCTTAAAGCGCCGCCGGCCGTAATCGCGCGCGCACCGTAGCTGATGCGCTTGCCGCCCTCTAAATACTGGCGGATCGCGGGATGGGTCTTCCAGCGCTGCATTTCCTCGAACGGGCTCAGGTAGGGGTTG
>JBDSZF010000113.1:0-6051 GCA_039925285.1 Polaromonas sp. | reverse complement strand
GTCAGCTGCGGGCTGATGTCGGTGTCTTTCGGTCCGTAGGTTTCGTTGGCGACCAGGGTGATGCCGTACTTGGCGGCGACGCCCTCGGTTTCCTTCTTGCCAGATTGGCCGAAACCGCTGGTTTCAGACAGCAGCGCCACCTTGGTGATGCTGCGTTTCTTCATGTCCTCGAACACTTTTTCAGCCGCCATGCGGTCTGTGTGAGGCGTCTTGAATACCCATTTTTTGACCGGTTCAACGATAACCACAGCGCCAGCCAGGGAGATGAAGGGAATGCCGGCTTTTTCAACCAATGGCACCACCGACATGGTGGCGCCTGTGGTCGTGCCACCGATCAAAATATCCACCTTGTCATCATCGATCAGGCGCTTGGCAAAACCGTTGGCCTTATTGGCGTCGCTGCCATCGTCGTAGTGAACCAGTTGCAGTTGGCGGCCGAGCACGCCGCCTTTTTTGTTCAATTCTTCAACGTAGAGTTGCAGCGTTTTCAGTTCAGGGTCGCCGAGGAAGGCGGCCGGACCGGTGACGGAGAGTATGGAGCCAATCTTGATGGGATCTGCGGCATAAGCACTCAGGGCTCCGAAAGCCAAGGTGACACCGATGAGCAGCGTTTTCAGTTTGAATTTCATGGTTTTGTCTCCGTTGTGAAGTCTTAAATTCGCTCGATAATGAGAGCGATGCCCTGCCCGACACCGATACACATGGTGCAAAGCGCATAGCGCCCGCCGCGCCGAGCCAGCTCGTAACTCGCCGTCGTCACCAGACGGGCGCCACTCATGCCGAGTGGATGTCCCATGGCAATCGCGCCGCCATTGGGGTTCACCCGCTCTTCATCGTCCGCCAGACCGAGGTCACGCAAAACGGCCAGTCCCTGCGCCGCAAAAGCTTCATTGAGTTCGATGACATCCATCTGATCGAGCGTCAAGCCGGCCTTGGCCAGCACTTTGCGTACAGCTGGCGCAGGGCCAAAGCCCATGATGCGCGGCGCCACGCCAGCCGTTGCCATGGCAACGACTCGGGCCCGTGGCGTCAGTCCCTGCTGACGGGCGGCGGCCTCGGAGGCGATCAGCAGCGCGCAGGCGCCGTCATTGACACCTGAAGCGTTGCCCGCAGTCACGGAAAGTTCCGGACCATTCACGCCTTTTAGCCTGGCCAGCATCTCCAGCGTGGTTTCGGGGCGCGGATGCTCGTCGGTATTGACAAGCATCGGATCACCCTTCTTGCGCGGGATCACCACCGGCACGATTTCTGGCGTGAAGCGGCCCGCTTCATGGGCAGCTGCCCAGCGCTGCTGCGAGCGCAGCGCGAAAGCATCCTGATCGGCGCGGGAAATAGTGAAATCAGCCGCCACGTTATCCGCCGTTTGCGGCATCGAATGCGTTTCGTACAACTTCTTCATCAACGGATTGATGAAACGCCAGCCGATGGTCGTATCAAAGATGGCGGCATTGCGCGAGTAAGCGCTTTCGGCCTTGCCCATCACGAAGGGCGCGCGTGACATGCTTTCGACGCCGCCTGCGATCATCAGTTCGGTGTCGCCGGCCTTGATCGAACGGGCTGCCAGGCCGATGGCGTCCATGCCGGAGCCGCACAGGCGGTTGATCGTGGTGCCCGGCACTTCGATGGGCAGGCCCGCAAGCAGACCCGACATGCGGGCAACGTTGCGGTTGTCTTCGCCAGCCTGATTCGCGCAGCCATAGATGATGTCATCCACCATCGTCCAGTCAACTTTGGGGTTGCGTTCCATTAACGCCTTGAGCGGTATGGCGCCAAGGTCGTCAGTTCGCACGCTGGCCAATGCGCCACCGTAGCGCCCAATGGGGGTGCGAATGGCGTCGCAGATAAAAGCTTCAGTCATGTCGGTTCTTTCAGTGTTGTTTAGGACGCTCGTCAATCACCCGGCGGGCCTTGCCCGTCAAGGTGCGTGGGATCGAGTCGTGATCCATGACTGTCACGCGCGTCGAGATGCCGGCAATGGTCTTGATGTGGTGCTGCAATTCCTTGCTGATCGCCTGGATCTCCACGGCAGACAAGTGACCGGAAAACTCTCGCTGCAGTTCACAACGCACTTCGACGTTGTCAAGGTGGCCGTCGCGGCTGAGCAGAATTTGATAGGTGCCGGCCAGACGCTTGTCGCGCAGGATCTGCTCTTCAATCACGCTCGGGAAGACGTTGACGCCACGCACGATCAGCATGTCGTCGGTACGACCCGTGATCCGGCCCATGCGCCGGAAGCTGCGCGAGGTGGGTGGCAGCAAGCGGGTCAGGTCACGCGTGCGGTAGCGAATCACCGGCATGGCTTCTTTGGAAAGCGAGGTGAAGACCAGTTCGCCTTCCTCACCATCGGCCACCACTTCACCGGTATCCGGGTTGATGATCTCTGGATAGAAATGATCTTCCCAAATCACCGGACCGTCCTTGGATTCGATACATTCACAGGCAACGCCTGGTCCCATGACTTCAGTCAATCCGTAGATGTCGATGGCTTCGATACCCAGCTTGCGCTCAATCTCATCGCGCATGCCGTGGCCCCACGGCTCGGCACCGAAGATGCCGATCTTTAAAGAGATGTCTTCGGGCTTGATGCCCTGGCGCTCAAACTCCTCAGCAATCACCAGCGAGTAGGACGGGGTGACCATGATGATTTCAGGCTGGAAATCCTGGATCAATTGCACCTGCTTTTCGGTCTGACCGCCCGACATCGGGATCACCATGCAGCCGGCGCGCTCGGCGCCGTAATGAGCACCCATGCCGCCCGTGAACAAGCCGTAACCGTAGGCGATGTGGCAAGTGTCGCCGGCGCGGCCACCCGCCGCGCGGATGGAGCGCGCCACCAGATTGGCCCAGGTATCAATGTCTTTAAGCGTGTAGCCGACGACGATCGGTTTGCCGGTGGTGCCCGACGATGCGTGAACACGGGCCACCTGGGTGCGAGGCACGGCAAACAGGCCAAACGGGTAGTTGTCGCGCAGGTCGGTTTTGGTGGTGAACGGAAACCTGGCCAGATCTGCCAAAGTTTTCAGGTCGTCTGGATGGACGCCTTGATCATCGAATTTCTTTTTGTAGTGCGGCACGTTATCGTAAGCGTGCTTCAACGTCCACTTCATGCGCTCCAGCTGCAGGGCGGCGATTTCATCACGGCTGGCGGTCTCGATGTGCTCAAGGTCTCCGGGCATGGGCTTTTTAACAGGCATTCTTGTCTCCTCTTGGTAATTTGACTATTGGGCGTGCTCGGCCTGCTGCAGGCCGTCAATCACTTCGCCGCTGATGCGATAGCTCTTGCCGCGAAACAGGGCAATGGTTTTTCCTGCGCGCGTTCGCACCGTGACGTCATAAACGCCGGTGCGGCCGGACAGCGAGCGCTCGACGGCTTCGGCTTGCAGGATGTCGCCTTCCCTGGCAGGCGCCAGAAAGTCAATGTGGCAGGCAGAAGCCACCGTGTTTTGGTTGTAGCTGTTGCAGGCATAGGCAAAGGCACTGTCGGCCAGCGTAAAGAGGTAGCCGCCGTGACAGATATCGTGGCCATTGAGCATGTCGGCACGCACCGGCATCGACACCATGGCGTAGCCAGGTTTGACGCCGAGTAGCTGCATCGCCAAGGCATTGGTCGCGCGGTCGCGCGACCACATGGCAGCCGCCACTTTTTCGGCCAAGGCCTGCGGATCTGGATGTCGCTCAGTCATGAAAATTCTTCTCCGCAAAAACCTGGTGTTGAATCAGTGGCGAGACGCGGTAGCGGCCTTGCGCGTAGGCTTGACCGGGGTGGGTGAGCACCTGGCCTATTTTTGGCAGGCCAACGGCATCCGCCCAGGCGAGTGGCCCACAGGGGTAATTGACGCCCAAGCGCATGGCCGAATCTGCCCCCTGGGCATCACAGACCCCTTGACTCACCGCCTTACGCCCCGGTGAAATTCGGGGCACGCTTGCCGGTGAAGGCGGCCACCCCCTCGGTGAAGTCCGCACTCCAGCCCAATTCGCGCATGAAACCGGCTTCCATGGACAACTGTTGCTCCAGGGTATGGCCGGGGGCCGCGTGCATGGCTTGACGGGTGCGCACGAGCGCCTTGGTGGGCGCAGTGGAAAGCTGTGCAGCCAAGGCGTCAACCGCCCCGGCAAACTCTGCATCTTCCACGGCGGCCCAGATCAGACCCCATTCGGCTGCTTTCTCGGCAGACAGCTTGTCCGCCAACAGGGCCAGGCCCATGGCGCGCGCCATGCCGACGCGTTGCGGCAGGAACCAGGTTCCTCCGGTGTCAGGAATGAGTCCGACCTTGGAGAAGGCCTGCAGGAAGGAGGCCGATTTGCAGGCAAGCACCAGATCGCAGGCCAGCGCCAGGCTGGAGCCGGCACCGGCCGCAATCCCATTGACGGCAGCGATGGTCGGCACACGCAGATTTTGCAGGCGCAGGATCAAGGGCTTGTAGTGATTCTCAACCACGTTACCCATGTCTGGCGGTGCTTCACCAGCAATGAACTGCACCTGCGGGTCCGACAAATCCTGACCGGCGCAAAAACCTCGGCCGGCACCCGTCAGCACCAGCACACGGATGGTTTGATCTTCCTGAACCTGATCAAGCGCTAGACGCAGCTCGGCGTGCATGGCCGCGTTGAAGCTGTTCATCTTGTCAGGACGGTTGAGCGTCAGGCGGGCAACGCTGCCCTGCGCCTCAAAGCGAATGGTTTCAAAAGTCATGGCCTTGCCTTAAACGTGGTAACGGCGCTGGATCACCCGAAAGCGGTTGGCGACGAAGGCCGAATCGGCGTAGGACGCGTTGGCCGCCGGGTTGCCGCCCGTGCCGTGGTAGTCGGAGAAGGCAGAGGACTGGTTCACAAACACGCCACCGGTCAGGTTGATCGACAGCGCGACCTTGGAGCGCCAGGTAGCGGAGGTCATGGCGTCAATCACTTCAGGCTTGGTCGAGTAAATGCCTGCGGTCAATGCGCCGTGGGTGCTGATCATGCGCTCCGAAAGGGCGATGGCGGCCGCCGTATCGGCTACTTTGACCACAAAAGTGATCGGGCCGAAGCGCTCTTCCATATAGGACTTTTCGTCGGCAGCATCGCAGGCCAGCAGCGCCGGAGTGCGTACTTCGGCGTTCGGAAATCCGGGATTGTCGAGTTTTTTCGATGCCAGAATCACCCGGCCCAGCGCGCCGCTGTTGGCCTCGTTACTGCGCTTCAGGGTATCGGCAGACTGCACAGCGCCGAGCACGGCAAGAGCGACTTCCGGCTTGGCCAGCGTACCCTCGATGGTACGGGCGAGGTCAGCACAGACATCGTCGTAGGACTTGTGGCCGTCTTCGGTTTCAATCCCGCCAGCTGGCACAAACAGAGCTTGCGACGTGGTGCACATCTGACCGGAGTACAAGGACAGCGTAAAGGCCACGTTGCGCAGCATCGACTTATAGGCGTCGGTGGAGTCAATCACGATGTTGTTGACGCCGGCCAGTTCGGCATACACCTGGGCCTGACGGCAGTTGTCAATCAGCCACTGACCAAACACATTGCCGCCGGTGAAGTCGATGGACTTGACCGCCGAATGCGTCACCAGCTGTTGCGTGGTTTCGCGCCTGGCCGCGACACACAGGGTGACCAGATTGGGGTCTATGCCATTTTCAGCCAGCACAGCGCGAACAGTGCGCACGGTCATGGCCGCCGGCAAAATCGCGTTGCTATGCGGCTTGACGATCACGGCATTGCCGGTTGCGAGCGCCGCAAACAGGCCTGGATAGGTATTCCAGGTTGGAAAGGTGCCGCAGCCCACGACGACGCCGACACCACGGCCGACCACTTCAAAATGCTTTTTCATCACCAGCGGTGGATTCTTGCCCTGCGGCTTTTCCCAGATCGCCTCGGTTGGCACGAAGCTCTGTTCGCGGTAGGCATAAGTCACGGCCTCCAGGCCGCGATCCTGGGCATGTGGCGAGCCGGCCTGAAAAGCCATCATCCAGCCTTGACCCGTTGTCATCATCACGGCGTGTGCCAGCTCAAAACTTTGCTGATTCAAGCGATCAAGTATCTCGATGCAAATGCCGGTGCGCCCTTCGCAGC
>JBDSZF010000112.1:0-16996 GCA_039925285.1 Polaromonas sp. | reverse complement strand
GATTGTTGCAGGTCTTCGTCACGCACCGAGTAAGGCAGGTTGCCGACGTATAGTTTGTTGCCCATGAAGGGACTCCTCTAAAACACAAAAATAAAAGCGATGGGGTCCCGAAAGCACAACAAATCTTAAACGTACCGCTGTAGCGCGCGAAACTGACCGATCACCTAACATGCGCAAATTTTTGGATTCGCACTCGCATATTATGCTCCACTTCTTGAAATGGCAACAGTGCGGTATTGTTATCAACGCCCTGTCACGGCGCAACAGCAGGCAAAAATGGTCATCCGCAACGGGTGCTACTTAAAAATGGTGAGACAACTACCGGAAATACCCTTGAAAATGCAGTAATCCATCAAATTGCCATGCTAAAAAATAGCAAAAATTACAGCCGATTACCAGTTGACCTCGTGCTCAGGTGTAGCACCAATACGGTGAATCGATCTATCCGCCCCTTCAAACTCTTCTTCCTGACTCAGGCGCAGCCCCAGCGTTAACTTGAGCGCGCCATACACCACCAGGCCCATCAGCGCTGCCCACGTGACACCCATGAGGGTTCCGATCAGTTGCGCATTAAAGCTGACGCCCCCCAGGCCGCCTAAGGCCTTGCTGCCAAAAATGCCGGCAGCCAGTCCGCCCCAGGTGCCGCAAAGTCCGTGCAGTGGCCAGACGCCCAATACATCGTCAATTTTCCATTTGTTCTGGGTCAGCGTGAACATGACCACAAACACTGCGCCCGCCACGCTACCCACGACCAGCGCGCCCAGCGGATGCATCACGTCAGAGCCGGCACACACGGCAACCAGTCCGGCCAGCGGCCCGTTATGCACAAAACCGGGGTCGTTTTTGCCAAAGGCCAGCGCCGCCAGCGTGCCGCCCACCATCGCCATCAGTGAATTCACCGCCACCAGGCCGGAAATCTTGTCGAGGGTCTGCGCGCTCATCACGTTAAAGCCGAACCAGCCGACCACCAGAATCCATGCGCCCAGCGCGAGAAAAGGAATGCTTGAAGGCGGGTGTGCCGACATCGCGCCATCCTTGCGGTAACGGTTACTGCGCGCACCGAGCAAGATCACGGCAGGAAGCGCCAGCCAGCCACCGACGGCATGAACCACAATCGAGCCGGCAAAATCATGGAATTCTGCACCGGTCATCGATTCAATCCAGGCTTGTACGCCAAAGTGATGATTCCAGGCAATGCCTTCAAAAAACGGATAGACAAATCCGACAATGATGGCCGTTGCAATCAACTGCGGATAAAAGCGCGCACGTTCAGCAATTCCGCCAGAAATAATCGCCGGAATGGCGGCTGCGAAGGTCAGCAAAAAGAAAAACCTGACCAGCTCATAACCGTTTTTGGCCGCCAGCTCCCCGGCGCCGACAAAAAAATGGGTGCCATAGGCCACGCCGTAACCGACTGCGAAATAAACCACGGTCGAGACCGAGAAATCCACCAGGATCTTGACCAGTGCATTGACCTGGTTCTTCTTGCGGACTGTGCCCAGTTCCAGAAAGGCAAAACCGGCATGCATTGCCAGCACCATGATGCCGCCCAACAGGATGAACAAGGCATCGGCGCCCTGTTTTAGTGCTTCCATAACGATCTTTCTTGAATGAAATGTAATGTCTTGGTGCGTTTTCTGGAAAAGACAGAAAATCGCACCAAAACAAAGCAAGAAACGCGCCGTAAAAGTTCTTTTGCCGGCGCAGAGCTATCAGTCTCCAGTAGTCCTGCGGCTTTCGTCCAAATGACTCGTCGCTATAATGCCCGCTGTCATTGGGGAGTAGCCGCCCTTCTTTATTGAGAGGGGTTTGCGTCAACAAACTTGTCTGGCCTGCAACAGGTCAACATGGCGCAAACAGCATCCAGCCTGGCGAGACCTTTGACTGCACCGCCTCCAGAACTTTAAAAAGCTTCAGGCCGGGGATGTCGTGCAGTCATTGGTTTCTTGAACCGGCTTGAGCTGTTTTTTCATGGAAGCTTTCTTCGTCTCCACTGGCATCGTCACTCTCGCTGAAATGGGCGACAAGACCCAGCTCCTGGCCCTTGTGCTGGCTGCGCGATTTCGCAAAACCTGGCCGATTATTCTGGGAATTCTGGTTGCCACCCTTGCCAACCATGCCATGGCTGGCGCCCTGGGTGCCTGGGTCACTACCTTCTTGAGTCCGCAAATGCTGCGCTGGATTCTGGGTATTTCCTTTATCGCCATGGCGGTGTGGATGCTGATTCCGGACAAGCTCGATGAAGACGAAACTGACAAAGAACCACCTCGCTTCGGCGTCTTTGGCACGACGGTCTTCGTCTTTTTCCTGGCTGAAATGGGCGACAAAACCCAGATTGCGACCGTGATGCTGGCAGCGCGCTTTGATGCCTACCTCTGGGTGGTCGCCGGCACCACGCTGGGCATGATGCTGGCCAATGCACCCGTGGTCTGGCTGGGCAGCCGCTTTCTGCATTTGATTCCGCTGCGGGTGATGCATATCGTCTCAGCCCTCGTTTTTGCCGGACTGGGCGTGCTCGCGCTGGCAGTGCCTGCCTAGATTGCTATACTGATGAAGCGCCGATTTGCTCAGCTTGCGGGCGCGTAAAAAGTACGGCTAAAGACGACTTCCCCCTTGAACCCGGACTCGCCTTAGCGATGCCGGGTTTTCTTTTTGCCGCTTCGCCTTGCAGCTTTTCCTGTCCTGATCTCGTGTCTGTTTATCGTGGATCCATCAACAGTGCCTAATGCCCCCGTCCTTGTCGCCACGCCAGAGTCCATGCACTTTGCCGAGGTTCTGCCCATGCGCAGCGGCGCATCGATTCGCGCCTATGACCTGAGTTATGAAACCTATGGCCAGCTCAATGCCGACAAGTCCAACGCGGTGCTGATTTGCCATGCGCTCAACGCGTCGCACCATGTGGCGGGCGTTTATCTGGACGAGGCCGGCCATCCCCAAGCCAAATCCGAAGGCTGGTGGGACACCATGATCGGCCCCGGCAAGCCGGTCGATACCAACCGGTTTTTTGTCATCGGCGTCAACAACCTGGGTTCCTGTTTTGGCTCGACCGGGCCGATGCAGGTCAATCCCGACACGGGTGCGGTTTATGGCGCGGATTTTCCGGTCGTCACGGTGCAGGACTGGGTCAACGCCCAGGCCCGGCTGCTCGATGCAATGGGCATCGAGACGCTGGCCGCTGTCATGGGTGGCAGTCTGGGCGGCATGCAGGCACTGGCCTGGACGCTGCAGTATCCGGAGCGTGTTCGCCACGCCGTGGTGGTGGCCAGCGCGCCCAACCTGACCGCCGAGAACATTGCCTTCAACGAAGTCGCGCGCCGCGCCATCGTCACCGACCCTGACTTTCATGACGGACATTTTTACAGGCACGGCGTGCTGCCCAAGCGCGGCCTGCGCATCGCCCGGATGATTGGCCACATCACTTATTTGAGTGACGACGTGATGAACGAAAAGTTCGGCCGCCAACTCAAGGAGGCGGTGACCGGAAGCGTCAGCGCGGATGGGTATAAATACTCCACCCAGGACGTGGAGTTCCAGATTGAAAGCTATCTGCGCTACCAGGGCGACAAGTTTGCCGAGTACTTCGATGCCAACACCTACCTCCTGATCACGCGCGCGCTGGATTATTTTGATCCGGCCCGCGAGTCGGGCGGCGACCTGAGTCGCGCCCTGGCCAAAGCCAGCGCCAAATTCCTGATCGTGAGCTTCACCACCGACTGGCGCTTTTCACCGGCGCGCAGCCGCGAAATCGTCAAGGCGCTGCTCGACAACCAGCGCGATGTCAGTTATGCCGAAATTGACGCGCCCCATGGCCATGATGCATTTTTACTCGATGACGCACGCTACATGGGCGTGGTTCGCTCCTATTTTCAGAGCAAGGTGGCGGCATGACTGAACAAGCTGTTGTGAGCCGGCAGCCGT
Source organism: Polaromonas sp. (assembly GCA_039925285.1). Taxonomy (GTDB): domain Bacteria; phylum Pseudomonadota; class Gammaproteobacteria; order Burkholderiales; family Burkholderiaceae_C; genus Polaromonas. Next base: position 13,078 of record JBDSZF010000112.1, on the reverse strand, counting down.
CCCCTGACCTGCTGTCGATTGCCCGGCTGGTGCCGCAGGGCTCGCGTGTGCTGGACCTGGGCTGCGGCACCGGCGAACTGCTGGACTACCTGATCCGCGAGCGCGGCTGCTCGGGCTATGGCGTCGAGATTGACGACGCCAATGTGCAGGCCTGCGTGGCGCGCGGCGTCAACGTCATCCAGTTCAATCTCGAAGAAGGTCTGGCGCTGTTTGGCGACAGTTCGTTTGATGTGGTGCTGCAGGTCAACACGCTGCAGCATTTGCGCAATGCCGAAGTCATGCTGCGTGAAACCGCCCGCGTGGGCCGCATCGGCATTGTGGTGTTTCCCAATTTTGCCCACTGGCCGAACCGCCTGGCGGTGCTGCGCGGCCGGATGCCGGTGACCAGGGTGCTGCCTTACCAGTGGTATGACACGCCCAATATCCGCGTCGGCACACTGCGGGATTTTGCTGCGCTGGCCCGACAGAACCACTTGCAAATCCTTGATTCCTTCGGCTTGCAGGACGGTCAGGAAATCCGCTTCTGGCCCAATGCGCGGGCCAGCCGGGCGGTGTTCAAGCTGCAGCGGACTTAAGTTCAGGGCGCTGTTTCATCGCTCGCTGCGGCCTCGCCAGACGCTCAAACCCCAACCATGAAACCCTCTGACACCAGCGCCCCCATTCCTTTCATGACCCTGTTGGCGCGTCTGGCCGAGCGCCTGTTTGGCCCCTGGGTGCGGCTGGTGTCGCCCGCCACGCTGCGCGCCGATGCCCTGGCCGGCCTGCTGGGCGCGGTGCTGGTGCTGCCGCAAGGCATTGCCTTTGCCACGCTGGCCGGTCTGCCGCCCGAATATGGCCTGTACACGGCGGTGGTGCCGTGCATCATTGCTGCGCTGTTTGGCTCCAGCTGGCATGTCATGTCGGGCCCGACCAATGCCAATTCGCTGGCGCTGTTCGCCATGCTCTCGCCGCTGGCGATGGCCTTCAGTCCGCTTTACATCCAGCTGGCGCTGGCCGTCACCGTGATGGTCGGCGTCATGCAGTGGCTGATTGGTGCGCTGCGGCTGGGCGTGCTGGCCAATTTCATTTCACCGGCGGTGCTGTTTGGCTTTACCTCGGGCGCGGCGCTGTTGATTGCCGTGCATGCGCTGCCCGACTTGCTGGGCCTGGCCGCCGCACCCGGGCATGGGGCCGGCGCCGTGCTCGCACATGTTTTCACGCAACTGCCCTACGCCAAACCGGCTGCGCTGACGGTTGCGGCCATCACCCTGGGCGTGGCGCTGGGGCTGCGCCGTTTCCGCCGCAACTGGCCCTACATGCTGATCGGGCTGGTCGTGGCCACCGCGCTGGCCTGGCTGTGGAGCCACTTTCTGCCTGCCGCCAGCGCGAGCGCTTCTTCGGCGCTGCGCACCGTGGGCACTATCGCCACGCCCTGGCCGCGCTTCGAGTTGCCCCGCATCAGCTGGGCGCAGGCCTCCGACCTGATCGGCCTGGCGTTTGCGCTGACCATCGTGGCGCTGGGCCAGGCGATCTCGATTGCCAAGACGGTGGCGCTGCGCTCGGGCCAGCGCATCGACGCCAACCGCGAGTTCCGCGGACAGGGCCTGTCGAACATCGTCGGCGGATTTTTCTCCAGCTATGTCTCCTGCGGCTCGATGAACCGCTCCATGCCGAACCTGGAAGCCGGCGCCCGCACGCCGCTGTCCTCGGTGTTTTCGGCGCTGCTGCTGCTGGGGCTGGTGGCGCTCAGTTCGCAGTTGCTGGCGCGGATTCCCATGGCCGCCCTGTCGGCGCTGCTGGTGCTGGTGGCCTTGAGCCTGCTCGACCTGGCGCGCTGGCGCCATCTCTTCAGCCTGAGCCGAACCGACTTCGGCGTGGCGCTGGCCACCATGGTCGCCACGGTCACGATCCGGCTGGAAGTGGCGATTCTGCTCGGCATGCTGCTGTCGCTGATGTCGTTTCTGTACCGTACCTCGCGGCCCGCCATGCGCAGCATGGGCTTTGACAGCCGTGGGGTGGACCGGCAGTTGGTGGTGATCGACACGCCTGACGACCCTGACGAGCCGCCGCACCAGGCGCTGCCTGAATGCCCGCAACTCAAACTGCTGCGCATGGAGGGCGAGGTGTATTTCGGCGCGACCCAGCATGTGGCCGACATCCTGCATGCGCTGCGCAGCCAGCCGAATCCGCAAAAGCATCTGCTGGTCATGGCCAAGAGCATGAACTTCATCGATCTGGCCGGCACCGAGTTGTGGGAGACTGAACTCGCTGCGCGCCGCGCCATGGGAGGCGACCTCTACTTTCACCGGCCGCGGCCCGAGGTGATCCGCATGTGGCGCAAGACCGGTTTTACCCAGCTGCTGGGCGCCGAACACCAGTTTCCCGACAAGCTCACCGCCATTTCCGTCATCTTCAGCAAGCTCGACCCGGAGATCTGCCGGCATTGCAGCGCGCGCATTTTCTGGGAATGCAAAACCGCGCCGGGCGCCGACGACCCTGCAAACCAGCCCAAAGCCTGAGCGAGCATTTCCCGCTTTTCAACTGGCCCTGCAACTGCCGCGCCGATGCGGACACGCCGGGGTTATGCCGCGCGGCGAAACGTCAGGTTGATGCGCTGCCGTCCCAGGCGCGCGTGATCTCCGTCGGCCAGCGGCGCGATGCCGTGATAGGCCAGCCGCGACGGGCCGCCCCACACCGCCACGTCGCCATGCGCCAGCCGCAAGCGGGCGGGGCGCTCACTGCGCAGCAGGCCGCCAAACAGGAAAACCGCCGGCAGCCCGAGTGACACCGAGACGATGGGCGCGCTCAGGTCGCGTTCATCGCTGTCCTGGTGCAGCGACAGGCGCGCGCCTGGTTCGTAGCGATTGATCAGACAGGCATCGGGCCTGAAACCGTCAAAACCCGCCTCGGCCGCCGCGCGCGCTGCCATATCGGCAAAGCAGGCTGGCATGGGCGGCCAGGGCTGGCCGGACAGCGGATCGGCCTTGTCGTAACGGTAGCCCGAGCGGTCAGAAACCCAGCCCAGCGCGCCGCAGTTGCTCATGCCGACCGACATCGCGCGCCCGCCCGGCGTGATCAGATGGCGCAGGGGCGCGGCCGCGATGACCTGCTGCGCGGCCTGAAGCAGCGCCTCGGCCTGCTCCAAGGCAAAGCCGCGCAGCAGCACGGCGCCCGGCGCGATGGGCTCGGGCGCGTCATAGGGCGCTGGCGGTTCGTCGAAAAGGCTGAGCGTCAAAAATGCCTCCATTCCTGGCCAATTTCATGACTGAATAGGCTATTTGCGCAATGGATACAGGCGCAGGCTGCTATTAAATTCATAGTTTAATTAGAATCTGATTCCACTTTAGTATGAGTTCGGAGGCAAAGCTGCTCATCGTTTGTCATTGCGAGCGGGAGCATGATGCAGTTATTCGCATCATCTCGGCACGCAAGGCGACCCAGCGTGAAAGCGCGTTCTATCGAGGTGGACATCCATGAAAGCAGAATACGATCTCTCCAAACTGAAGTCCCGCAAGAACCCCTACGCATCCAAGCTGAAGAAGCCCGTCACGATGCGACTGTCAGAAGATGTGGTGGATTATTTCAAGGGAATGGCCGATGAATCGGGCGTTCCATATCAAAGTCTCATTAACTTGTACCTGCGCGACTGTCTTGTCAACAGTCGAAAAGTGCAAATCAATTGGCCCCCAACTGTTTAACAAGTTGCCCGTTTGGGGCACCCAGCGTCACCTTGACGCCTTCCTCGCGGAACGCAAGTTCCTCGGGAGGCGGAAAAAATCCTGGATGACCTGGGCCTCCATCGGCTCATCGGTGTAGTTGATTTTTCTGCTCATAAATTCCCTTTCCTTTTCGCCAGTAACCGACGCCAAAGATGCGAATGCTACTTCCGCGCCAGGACATCACCCCGCCAGCCCGCTCAAAATCGGGCAATCCGGACGGCTGTCCCCCGCGCAGCAATGCGCCAGTTGCGCCAGCGTCTGCCGCATCGCCTGCATCTCGGCAATGCGCCGCTCCAGGTCGGCGACATGCGCCTCGGCGATGCGTTTGACGTCGGCGCTGGCGCGATCCTGGTTTTGCCACAGCTTGAGCAGCTCGGCAATCTCGGCCATGCTGAAACCCAGCGTCCGGGCGCGGCGGATGAAGCGCAGGGTGTGGACTTGCTTGTCGCCATACTGCCGGTAACCCGCGTCGGTGCGGTGAATTTGGGGCAGCAGGCCCAGCGATTCGTAATGGCGGACCATCTTGGCCGACACGCCCGATTGGGCCGCCGCCTGACCGATGTTCAAAGGGCCGGCATTTGCAAGAACAGCTGTCATTCAGAACTTCCTTTCCAGCGCCGCAGCAGCAGCGCATTCATCACCACGCTGAAGCTGCTGAAGGCCATGGCGGCGCCGGCAATCACCGGGCTCAGCAGGCCAAAAGCGGCCAGCGGAATGCCGACCACGTTGTAGAAAAACGCCCAGAACAGGTTTTGCCGGATCTTGGCGTAGGTGCGGCGCGAGATGTCGATGGCGTCGGCCACCAGCGCCGGGTTGCCGCGCATCAAGGTGATGCCGGCCGCCTGCATCGCCACGTCGGTGCCGGTGGACATGGCAATGCCGACATCGGCGGCGGCCAGCGCCGGCGCGTCGTTGATGCCGTCGCCGACCATGGCGACCCGGCCGCCGTCCTGGGCCAGCTGGTCTTTCAGCTGCCCCACGATGGCGGCCTTGTTTTCCGGCAGCACCTGGTAATGCACGATGTCGATGCCGAGCTGCCTGGCCACGGCTTCTGCGCTGCCCCGGTTGTCGCCGGTCACCAGCGCGGTCTGGATGCCCAGCGCATGCAGGCTGGCGACCGCCGGGGCGGCGCAGGCCTTGAGCGTGTCGCCGAATGCCAGCAGCGCCAGCAGTTGCGGTGCGCCCGTCACATCGGCCAGCCACGACACGGTGCGGCCTTCTGATTCCAGCGCCTGGGCGCGCGCTGCAAAGCCGCCCAGATCGACGGCCAGCTCCTGCATGAAGCGCGGGCTGCCGAGCCGCAATTCGCGCCCTTCGACCACCGCCGACATGCCGCGCCCGGCCACCGCGCGGACCTGCGATGCGGCCGGCACGCTGAGCTGGTCCTTCTTGGCCAGCTGCATGACCGCCTTCGCCAGCGGGTGCTCGCTGCCCGACTGGATGGCGGCGGCCCAGGCCAGCGCCGCATCGCGTGAAATACCGGCGGACTCCAGCGCGACCAGTTCGGGCCTGCCTTCGGTCAGCGTGCCGGTCTTGTCGAAGGCGACGATCTTGACCCGGTGCGCCACTTCCAGCGCTTCGGCGTCCTTGATCAGGATGCCGTGCTTCGCCGCCACGCCGGTGCCGGCCATGATGGCTGTCGGCGTGGCCAGCCCGAGCGCGCAGGGGCAGGCAATCACCAGCACGGCGACGGCGTTGAGGATGGCGGTTTCCCAGTTGCCCGTCGCCAGACCCCAGCCCAGCAGCGTGATGAAAGCGATAGCCATGACCACCGGAACAAACACCGCGCTGACCTGATCGACCAGCCGCTGGATCGGCGCTTTCTTGGCCTGCGCCGACTCGACCATGCGAACGATGCGCGCCAGCGTCGATTCGGCGCCGACCGCCGTGGTGCGCACGATGATCAGACCTTCGGCATTGACCGCGCCGCCCGTCACGCGGTCGCCGGCATGCTTGTTGACCGGCAGGCTTTCGCCGGTGATCAGCGATTCATCGACTTCAGTCGCGCCTTCAAGGATTTCGCCATCGACCGCGATGCGTTCGCCGGGCCGCACCACGACCAGGTCGCCGACCCGCACCTCGCCGACCGGCACATCCGCGTCCACGCCGCCGCGCCGCAGGCGCGCGGTTTCAGGCCGCAGCGCATTGAGCGCCCGGATCGCTTCAGTGGTCTGGCGCTTGGCGCGCGCTTCCAGCCATTTGCCCAGCAGCACCAGCGTGATGACAACCGCCGACGCTTCAAAGTAAAGATGCGGCATGCCGTGATCGCCATGGCGCAGCAGCAGGTAAACGCTCAGGCCATAGGCCGCCGATGTGCCGACGGCCACCAGCAGATCCATGTTGCCCGTGCCGGCCCGAACGGCTTTCCAGCCGGCCTTGTAAAAGCGCGCGCCCAGCCAGAACTGCACCGGCGTGGCGAGCAGCCACTGCAGCCAGCCGTCGAGCATCCACGTTTGGCCAAACAGCATGCCGAACATCGGCAAGGCCAGCGGCGCCGACAGGGCAGCGGCCACGGCAATCGGCCACCAGGGGGCGCCGCTCTTTGCGGCCTGGCTGGCAGTGGACGCGGCATCGGAAGTCTGGATTTCGGACGCCCGGTAGCCGGCCTTATCGACAGCGGCGATCAGCTGGGGCACGGTGGCCGCACCGCCCACCAGGGTGATGTTGGCGGTCTCAAGCGCCAGGTTGACCTCGGCCAACAGCACGCCCGGCACCTGTTTGAGCGCTTTTTCCACGCGCGCCACGCAGGAGGCGCAGGTCATGTCGCCAATCGCGAGCCGCAGCGACTGCTCGCCCACGGCATAACCGGCTTTTTCGACGGCGGCTTTCAGCGTTGCCATGCTGACTTCCGGGCTCGTCCTGACGCTGGCCTGTTCGGTGGCGAAATTGACGCTGGCTTGCTCGACGCCCGGCGTGCCGGCCAGGGCTTTTTCAACCCGGGCCACGCAGGAAGCGCAGGTCATGCCTTCTACCGGAAAGCGCCATTCCTTGAGGTCGGAAGCGGGGGCCAGGCGGGCTGGCAGGGTCTGGGTGACGCTCATGCGTTTTCTCCTGAAGTTGCATCGCTGGATTCAACGATGAGGCAAGTCTGAACCTTGCCATGATGGCAGGGTCAAGCCGGGCACGGACAATAGCCCTGACTATTTTCAGGAATTGACGAAGACCTGTTGACCCTACCACCATGAGAAGGTTCAGACTGCAGGCCTTCCTCATCTTTTCACTTTTCAAGGAGAGTTTTCATGGAATTCGATATCCCCGACATGAGCTGCGGCCACTGCGCCGGCGTCATCACCAAAACCGTCAAACAGCTTGATGCCGATGCGACGCTCAACATCGATCTGCCGGCGAAAAAGGTCACGGTCCAGACCGCTCAGGACCGGAAAACCGTTGCAGACGCATTGACCGAGGCAGGCTACCCGACGCATTGAAGGCCGCGCCGTCGGGCCGGGACAAACGCTTGCAGGGCGTTGCGGTGCCCGTCTATAGAATGATTCCTCCTTCTACTTCCCTAAGCGCCTGTGTCCGACCGTTTTGCCGTTCTGCCCCAATACCTGCTGCCCAAGCAGGCGCTCACCCACTTCGCCGGTTTTGTCGCGTCGCGCGAGCGTGGCTGGGTGACCACCGAAATCATCCGTCGCTTTGTCGCCAGATACCGGGTCAACATGGCCGAGGCGATCAACTCCGACATCGCCAGTTACGCCACCTTCAACGACTTCTTCACGCGCGCCCTCAAGCCCGGTGCGCGCCCGCTCGCCGATGCCGACCTGGTCTGCCCGGTCGATGGCGCCATCAGCCAGTTTGGCGCCATCGAGCACGACCAGATTTTCCAGGCCAAAGGCCATAACTATTCCACCACCGCGCTGGTCGGCGGCGATGCGGCGCTGGCGGCGCACTACCAGAACGGCCACTTTGCCACGATCTACCTGAGTCCCAAGGACTACCACCGCATCCACATGCCTTGCGATGGCCGCCTGAGCCGCATGATTTATGTGCCCGGCGAGCTGTTTTCGGTCAACCCGGTGACGGCGCGCGGCGTGCCCGGCCTGTTTGCGCGCAACGAGCGCGTGGTGTGCGTGTTCGAGTCGGCGCGCGGGCCTTTTGTGCTGGCGCTGGTCGGCGCGACGATTGTCGGCAGCATGGCCACGGTCTGGCACGGCGTGGTCAACCCGCCGCGCTGCAAGGTGGTGCGCGAATGGCGCTACCCGGCGTCGCCCGGGCAGCCCGAGGTTTTTCTGAAGCAGGGCGAGGAAATGGGCCGCTTCCTGCTGGGCTCGACCGTCGTGCTGCTGTTCCCCAAGGGGCCGCTGCGCTTCAATCCCGACTGGGTGCCGGGCCGCGGCGTGCGGCTGGGCGAGGCGATGGCGGATTATTCGGCAGATTCGCAGCGCTAAGCGCCGGGTAAAGTTCGGCAACATCCAGAATCAGTCTGGCAAGCAGGCTCCGCTCAAACGTTGACGGAGGGCAGAACAGTACCGACGCATTCGCCAAAACCGATGCGCGTGGCGCCGGCCTTTTCGCACCAGCCGCGCAGCACCACCGCGTCGCCGTCCTCCAGGTAGGTGCGCGTCTGGCCATTGGGCAGCGTGAGCGGCTGCTTGCCGCCCACGGTCAGCTCGATCAGCGCGCCGGCCTGGTCCAGCGTCGGACCCGACAGCGTGCCCGTGCCCAGCAGGTCGCCGGGCGCCAGGTTGCAGCCGTTGACCGTGTGGTGCGTCAGCATCTGCGCGACGGTCCAGTAAGCGTGCCGGTAGCTGGTGCGCGTCAGGCGCGCGGCAGCCTCGCCCGCCTCGCGCATTGCCTGCGTTTGCAGCAGCACTTCGAGCTGCACGTCGATGGCGCCGTGCGCCCAATTGGCAGGCGCATCCAGGTAGGGCAGCGGCTGCGGATCGCCCTCGGGACGCGTGAACGCCGCGCGGTACGGAGCGAGGGCTTCGAGCGTCACGATCCACGGGGAAATGGTGGTGGCGAAGTTCTTGGACAGGAACGGGCCCAGCGGCTGGTATTCCCAGGCCTGGATGTCGCGGGCCGACCAGTCGTTGAGCAGGCACATGCCGAACACGCTGGCCTCGGCTTCGGTGATGGCGATGGGCTGGCCCAGCGCATTGCCGCTGCCTACAAAAACACCCAGCTCGAGTTCGTAGTCCAGCCGCTTGCACGGGCCGAACGAAGGCTCAGTCGCGCCCGGTGGCAGGGTCTGGCCGACCGGCCGCGCAAAGGCCTGGCCTGACACGCCAATGCTCGATGCGCGGCCGTGGTAACCAATCGGTATCCACTTGAAATTGGGCAGCAGCGGGTTGTCGGGGCGGAACTGGCGCCCGATGTTGGTGGCGTGATAGACCGAGGTATAAAAATCGGTGTAGTCGCCGATGCGTGCTGGCACGGTGTACTCGGCGTCCCGCTGCGGCACCAGGCAGGAAGCAAGGCTGGCCTGGGCGGCCGCGCCTTCGCGCAGCGCGCGCGACAGCGCCAGGCGCAGCGCCGACCAGGCCGGCTGGCCCAGCGCCATCAGCGCGTTGAGGGTTTCGCCGGCTGCGGCCTGCACGGCAGCTGCGGCGTCGCCCGTGAAGGCACCGCTGGCAGCCGCTGCAGCCAGATCAAGGATCTGCTCGCCGATGGCGACGCCGCCGCGAAACGCTTCGGTGCTGCCCTGGCGGCGAAACACCGCGAACGGCAGGTTCTGGATCGGGAAGTCGCTGTTGGACTGGTTGGCCGAGGCGACCCAGCTGCGCAGCGCCGGGTCATGGGTTTCGTTGAGGGTGTTCATGGCTTGAATTGGTCCTTGAGGCCGGCCCAGCAGTCGGCGTAATCAGCATCGAGCGCCGGGCTTTGCAGCGCGTACGCGGTGGGAATGAAACGGTAGCGGCTCTCGAACATGAAGGCCAGCGTGTTGTCCAGCTTTTGCGGCTTGAGATCAGCCTGGCTGGCCTTGTCGAAGGCCTCCTCGTCGGGGCCATGCGGCACCATGCAGTTGTGCAGGCTCGCGCCGCCGGGCTTGAAGCCGCCGGGCTTGGCATCGTATTCGCCATAGACCAGGCCCATGAATTCGCTCATGAGGTTGCGGTGGTACCAGGGCGGGCGGAAGGTGTTCTCCATGACCAGCCAGCGCGGCGGAAAGATCACGAAGTCGCAATTGGCCGTGCCGGGCGTGTCGCTGGGCGAGGTCAGCACGGTAAAGATCGACGGGTCCGGATGGTCGAAGCTGATCGAGCCGATGGTCATGAAGCAGGCGGTGTCGTACTTCACCGGCGCGAGGTTGCCGTGCCAGGCGACGACGTTGAAGGGCGACTGCTTCATCGGTGCGCGCCAGAAGCGGCCGCCAAACTTCTTGACGATCTCGTACTCGCCGCCAGCCTCCTCGAAGGCAGCGACCGGCGCCAGAAAGTCACGCGCGTTGGCGAGCCCGTTCGAGCCGATGGGGCCGAGTTCGGGCAGGCGGAACTGGGCGCCGTAGTTCTCGCACAGATAGCCGCGCGACAGGCCATCGGGCAAGGCCACCTTGAACACCACGCCGCGCGGCACCAGGGCACTCTCGCCGGGCTTGACATCGAGCACGCCCATCTCGGTGGTGATCAGGAGGCGGCCCTGCTGCGGCACGAACAGCATTTCGCCGTCGGCGTTGACGGTGGCGCGGCGTTCCATCGAGCGGCTGGCGACATAGACATGGGCAGCAATGCCGGTTTGCGCCTCCGCATCGCCGTTGGCCGCCAGCGTACGGATGCCATCGACAAAATCGACATCGGCGTTGTCTGGCGGAATCGGGTTCCAGCGCATGGGCTCGGGCGGCAGTGCGATGGTGCGGTCGCCGCCTGTGGTCCAGTGCGGCTGCGCGTAAGGCTGGTAGCGGCCGGACACGACCGAGGGCTGGCGCCGGTAAAGCCAGGAGCGACGGTTTTCGTGGCGCGGCGCGGTGAAAGCCGAGCCCGAAAGCAGTTCGGGGTAGAGGTCGAAGGGCGCGCGCTGCGGGCTGTTGCGGCCTTGCGGCAGGGCGCCGGCGACGGCCTCGCTGGCGTACTCGTTGCCAAAGCCGCCCTGGTAGCGCAGCGTAGCGGAGGTTTCGTGGGTCATGGCATTCTCGCGATGTTGCTTTTGCTATTAAATTGATAGCTTCTTGTGCTGGTGGATCGTGCGCAAAATGGCTATTTGATTGATATTTCAGTCGATCTTGATGCCGTTGTCGCGGATCAGCTTGCCCCAGCGCTCGCGCTCGCTCTTGACGTAGCTGGCCATTTGCGCCGGCGTGCCGGGCATGCCCTCGACGCCGAGTGCCATGAAGCGGGCCTTGACCGGGGTCGAATTGAGCGCCTCGACCAGTGCCTTGTTGAGTTTGGCAATCGTCTCTGGCGGCGTGCCGGCGGGCACCGAAAGTCCCTGCCACGCATAGGCCTCAAAGCCGGTCAGACCCTGCTCGGCAAGCGTTGGCACGTCGGGCAGCGTGGCGATGCGCTGGGCGCTTGCCACGCCAATGGCCTTGACCTTGCCGGCCAGCACGAACTGGTTGCCGCTGGCGGTGTCGACCAGCATGAAGGGCACGTTGCCGCCCAGGATGTCCTGCATCGCCGGCGCCGCGCCGCGGTAGGCCACATGCGTCATGTTCAGACCGGTCTTCTCGCGCAGCAGTTCGGCGGCCAGGTGATGCGGGCTGCCCACGCCGGCCGAGGCGTAGTTGACGCCTTTTGGCTGCGCCTTGGCCCAGGCCAAGAACTCCTTGAAGTTTTTCACCGGTACGTTCGCGCCGACCACCAGCACCAACGGAAAGCGCGCCAGCATGCCAACCGGTGCGAGGTCCTTCTCGGCGTTGTAGTTGAGCTTGGAAAAGAGGAAAGGATTGGCCGCCAGCGTGGCGAAGTCGGCCGTGAGGATCACATTGCCGTAGTCTTTTGAGCGTGCCACGTAATCGGCCGCGATGTTGGTCGCTGCGCCGGGCTTGTTGGTGATGATCATGGTCCGACCGTGCGCCTTCGACATGGTTTCAGCCGTGGCCCGCGCCACCGAGTCCGAGCCGCCACCGGCCGTGTAACCGACCACCCACTCGATCGGTTTGCTGTTATCTTGCGCGATTGCGGCCAGCGGCAGCAGGGCCAGCGCGAGGCCGGTTTGGCAAAGCGCGCGGCGCAAGGGGGTTTGCAAAGTCATGGCGTGTCTCCGAAATGTTGTTGAATGAAAAGGCTGGCGGGAAAGAAGGATTTCAGTCGGGCGTCCGGGGCGCCTGGGCGGCGGCCAGCGCCTCGCGCAGCACGGCCAATGAGCCGATATGGTTGGACAGCAGCAGCACCAGGCGTGCATTGAGCGCGTGGCTGTCGGCGCTGGACAGGCCCTGGTGGGCGTCGATCAGCGCTTCATAAAAATCGTCGGCGGCGTCGAAGTTCGGGGTGGTGATGAGTTGAGGCATGGCAGGCTCCTTCAGGTGTTGGCGAACGCGTGCTCAATGGCGGCGCGGATAGCGTCGGGCCCGGCCTGGCGCCAGCGTGCGCAGACATGCTGGTCGGGTCTGAGCAGGTAAACGGTGCCGGGCCTGGCGTCGTAGCGCTGCAGAGCCAGGGCATGGGCGCTGTTCGCTTCAATGCCGACGACATGCAGTTGTGCAATGCTGTCGCGCAGCGCCTGTTCCAGTGCCTTGTCGCCGAACACCAGCGCGGTGAAACCGGTGGGATTCAACGCGCGAAGCAGCCAGCCGGTCGTGCCGTCGGCATCAACCAGCGGCGCATCAGCGGCGGGCGCACCCGGCACCATGGCGCCCTTGAACTCATCGGCGTCAAGCGTGTTGAGCGGCGAGCCATTCAGCGTGGCGGGTACCGACAGGCGCCCGCTGTTGACCAGGAAGCGGGCAAACGCATGCTGCTTGGCCAGCGCCAGCACCGCGTCGCGAAACAGCCGGCTGATCTCGCTCTTGGGCGTGATGAAGTCGGTGGCGCGTGTGGAGTTGCGGATGTTCTCGTCGGCCGCATATTCGCGCTCGCTCGCATAGCTGTCGAGCAGCGCATCGGGGGCGTCGCCGCGCAGCACGGCAGCGAGTTTCCAGGCCAGGTTCTCGGCATCCTGCACGCCCGAATTCGCGCCGCGCGCACCAAAGGGCGAGACCCCGTGCGCTGAATCGCCGGCGAACAGCACCCGGCCATGGCGAAAGCGATCCATGCGCAGGCAGGCGAAGGTATAGACGCTGGCCCACTCCAGCTCGAACTGCGCATCTTTTCCTAGCAGTGCCTTCACGCGCGGGATGATGTTCTCCGGCTTTTTCTCTTCCTCGGGGTCGGCGTCCCAGCCGAGCTGGAAATCAATGCGCCAGACGTTGTCGGGCTGCATGTGCAGCAGCACGCTCTGGTTCGGGTGGAACTCGGGGTCGAACCAGAACCAGCGCTCGGCTGGCCGGTCCAGCTTCATCT
>JBDSZF010000111.1:0-4434 GCA_039925285.1 Polaromonas sp. | reverse complement strand
TTTTTCCACGCCCTTGGCTTCGGAGACGCAGATGTCCTTGGCGTTGGCCTTCATGGCGCCGCACTTGTCGCGATTGACCTTGTAGTCAGCGCTGATCTGGTCTTTCTGGGTCTTGTATTCGGCCTTGGTCAATGCCATGGCATTGCCGGCAAAAACACAGGACATGGCGACGGTAAGCATAAGCAGTTTGGTTTTCATAATGGATCCTTGGTGAGTTTGATGATTTGAACTATTGGGTTGCATGAGCGCTGGCTCAGTAACGCTCAAAGAAATTGGTGGGGTTTTTTTCATGCCAGGTCTTGAGCTGCTTTTCGGCCTCTTCCAGCGTGATGCCATGACGCTCCTGAATCTTGCCCAGCAACTGGTCACGCTTGCCGGCGATGACATCGAGATCGTCATCGGTCAGCTTGCCCCACTGCTCCTTGACTTTGCCCTTGAATTGAAGCCAGTTACCTTCTACGCGATCTTGGTTCATGATTTCTCCTCGAAAATATTGACTATCTGCTTGAAGTTCCAGGGACTTCAGAAGGCTGAAACCCCGTTTACAGATGTCAAATCGTAGCAACGAAGCCGTCAGAACGAGGTAGGCCGGCAGATTTTGAAAACGTAGTCTCATGCCTACAGCCGGGCACAAGCTGACGGGGAACGGCTACTTTGAACGCAGCGTTCGGCTCAGCAAAGCCACCGGAAGCAGGCCGACCAGCACCAGCACCAGCGCCGGCAAGGCGGCTTCACCCAGGCGCTCATCACGCGCAAGCTGGTAAGTCACGACGGCCAGGGTGTCGCTGTTAAAAGGTCGCAACACCAGCGTGGCGGGCAGCTCTTTCATGACATCGACAAACACCAGCAGGCCGGCCGCCGCCACCGAGCGCTTGAGCAGCGGCCAATGCACCCGGACGAGCAGTCCTGCGCCGGTGGTGCCCAGCATGCGTGCGCTGTCATCAAAACTCGACGGAATGCGCGAATAGCCGCTCTGGATGCTTTGCAGCGCCACGGCGCAAAAGCGCACCAGATAGGCCCAGACCACACCGAGCACGGTGGCGGTGATCCAGTAACCCGCGCCGGTTTGCGGCGCGGCCGCCTGCAGCCAGCCCACGGGCAGGAGCAGGCCGACCACAATGACGGCGCCCGGAACGGCATAGCCCAGGCTGGCCAGCTGTACCGCGCCCCGGGTCAGCGCATCGGGCTGGCGCCGCACCGCAAAAGCCAGCCCCATCGCCAGCGCAGTCGCCAGCACGGCGCTCAGGCCGGCCAGCCACAGGCTGTTGAGCGTCCAGTTGACAAACTGGTCCCACAGCAGGTTGTCCCAGCCCTGCACCAGCGGGCGAATCATGAACAGCACCGGCAATACAAAGCCGAGCGCAATCGGTGCGGCGCAGATACCCCAGGCCAGCGCGGCATGCGCGCCGCGCAGCTGCACTGGCGCGGCATCGGCAGCCCCTGCGCGCGCACCTCGGCCGCCCGCAAAGCGCATGCGTTGCTGGGCGCTGTGCTCTATGCGCAGCAGCACCGCGACGAAGACCAGCAACACCGTGGCCAGTTGCGCTGCCGCCATGCGGTTGTCCATCGACAGCCAGGCCTTGTAAATCCCGGCGGTAAAAGTCTGGATGCCAAAGTAGCTGACCACGCCAAAATCAGCCAGCGTTTCCATCAGCGCCAGCGCCACACCGGCGGCCACAGCCGGGCGCGCCAGCGGCAAGGCCACCTGGCGAATGCGGCGCGACAGCGGCGCGCCCAGCAGGCGGGCGGCTTCCATCAGATGCACGGCGCGCTCCGACAGGGCGGTGCGCGCCAGCAGATAGACATAGGGATAAAGCGCTACCGTGAACACCAGCACGGCGCCGCCCAGACTGCGTACTTCGGGCAGCAAGCGCCCCTGCAGCCCGAAGGCCGAGCGCAGCCAGGTCTGCAGCGGCCCGCCATATTGCAAAAAATCGGTGTAAGCGTAGGCCACCACATAAGCCGGCATGGCCAGCGGCAGCAGCAAGGCCCACTCGAAGACGCGGCGCCCCGGAAACTCGAACAGCGTCACCGCGCTGGCCGTTGCCATGCCGATACCGGCCACACCGGCCCCCACCAGCAGGCACAGCAGCAGCGACGTCCAGGTGTAGTCGGGCAACACCGTCTGCAGCATCTGGCTCAGGATGGAACGCGCTTCGCTGTCAAACTCCAGCCAGGACAGCACCACGGCCAGCACCGGCAGCGTCAGCAGAGCGACCAGCAACAACAAAAAGGCTGAAGGAAGAAAGCGTAAAAAGAGTCGGCGAAGCATGGAGACCCGAAAAAAGGCTGATGCCGGTGGAGGCCTTCTGCCCGACCTGCTTGCGCCGTGGTGTTTGCAGCCAATTGCTGTAAATGAGAATTGTAAGCATCTACAATCCGGCGATGTTTCTGGAAGTCTCTCAACTCGGTGTCCATTACGCAGGAAGTGCCCACGCGGCCGTTGATGGCGTGTCGTTCAACCTGCAGGCTGGCGAGATTGGCGTGCTGATTGGCCCGTCGGGCTGCGGCAAGACCACCTTGCTGCGCGCCGTCGCCGGCCTGGAGCGCGCCCATGCGGGCACCATCCGTCTGGCCAGGCAGCTCGTCAGCAGCCCGCAGGTCCATGTGCCTGCCGAGTCGCGCCAGATTGGCATGGTGTTTCAGGATTACGCGCTGTTTCCGCATCTGAATGTGGCCAGCAACGTGGCTTTCGGGCTCACGCATTTAAAAGCTGCCGCGCGCAGCCAGCGCGTGGACGAGGTGCTTGAGCTGGTCGGCATGGGTCAGGCCCACAAGCGTTTCCCCCACGAGCTGTCGGGCGGGCAGCAGCAGCGCGTGGCCTTGGCGCGGGCACTGGCACCCGGGCCGCGCCTGCTGCTGCTCGACGAGCCGTTTTCCAATCTCGATGTCGATTTGCGCGAACGGCTGGCCCATGAGGTGCGAGGCATCCTGAAAGCCGCCGGCGCAACGGCTTTGTTCGTGACGCACGACCAGCTCGAAGCCTTTGCCATCGGCGACCGCATCGGCGTGATGCATGAAGGCCATCTGCACCAGTGGGAAGACGCCTATGCGCTCTACCACCGGCCGGCAACGCGCTTTGTGGCTGACTTTATTGGCCACGGCGTCTTTGTTCCGGCTACCCTGCTGCATCAGGGCAGCGGCGTGGTGGCACGTACCCCGCTGGGCGACCTGGTCGGACAGGATGAATGCCCGCTGCCGTCAAGCTACCCTGGCGGCGAATGCGACGTGCTGCTGCGCGCTGACGATATCGTGCACGACGACACTTCGCCAGTGAAGGCAAAGATTGATCGCAAGGCTTTTCGGGGTTCGGAGTTTCTGTACACGCTGCAGCTGGCCAGCGGCGAGGCGGTGCTGGCCCATGTGCCCAGCCACCACAACCATGCCATCGGCGAGTGGGTCGGCATTCGGGCAGAAGTGGACCATGTGGTGACCTTCGTGCGCGAACCCTGACGCCACTTCGGCATCAAAAACACTGTTAGAGCAGAATCGCCCTGACTGGCAACAGCCCGCACCCCACCATGTACCTCGTATTTGTTCCCTTGAAGTTCTTGCTGGTCAGGGTGGTTCTGCTCTAGCGCAGGTCCATCAAGCACCAGTAGCTATTCATTCAATAGCATGATGACCGCCGGGAGAAGCGGCAGGCAGTGGCCACAGCCAAAAACACAGCTCAACTCTGGCGCAAGCCGTCCACCGTGTTGCGCAGCTGCGCGCTCCAGGCGCGGCGGTCGCGGCCTTCGGCCCATTGCGGTTCGCCATAATTCACCACGGCAACCATCGCCGGCGCGCAAAGGGTGCGCCAGATCGACCCGAACAATGTTTCGTCGCCCCTATAGCTGGGCGCATAACTGGTTTCGCCGCTGGCCTTGTCGATAAACCGCAGGCCAACGGGTTGCGCCGGTGCCTCGGCCGACACGGCGGCCTGCAGCAAGTTGGCATGAAAAGCCAGCAGCAGGCGCCCATCGCCGGTGGTGCCTTCGGGAAACACCGCCAGCACCTCGTTCGCCTTGAGCGCGTCCCGCATCAGATGCACCGTGCGCATGGCATCACGCCGTGAACTGCGCTCGATGTAAAGCGTTCCCGCCGCCGTGGCCAGGGTGCCGATCAGTGGCCAGTCCTGCACGTCGGATTTGGAGACAAAGCGGCAATGGCGCGCCGCATGCATGACCGGGATATCGAGCCAGGAAATATGGTTGGCCACCAGCAGCACCGGCCCGGTGACGGGCGGCTGGCCGCGAATTTCCAGTGCAATGCCGGCGTGCTCCAGGAATGCCAACGCCCAGGCCTGCACCCGGGCACTTTGCTGGGACGGCTGCAGGCGGGGCATACGCACGGCGACAACCCATAAGCCGGCCAGGATGTGGCCGAGTATGCGCAACATGCGCCAGCAGCCGGTAAGCTGCCTCATGAAAATGTCTGCAGGCGTAGCGCCAG
>JBDSZF010000110.1:0-4479 GCA_039925285.1 Polaromonas sp. | reverse complement strand
AGTCGCCCACGATCAAAAAGTAGCCCGGAAAACCCATCTTCAGGATGGTGTTGATCTCAAACTCCAGCCGCGTCACATACTCGGGCCGCCTGGCGTCGCGCACTGCGGGATTCGGGTAGAGATGCGCCAGCCGCTGTTCCAGCCCCTCGAACGAGGTATGGCGAAAATACGCTTCAGGCGGCATGCGAACGCCATTGACTTCAGGCGTCGGGTAATCGGGCAGCATGGGCTTGCCCAGCTCCAGCGTCAGATTGCAGCGCTTGGCGATTTCCACCGTGTTGGCGAGCGCCGAGGGCACATCGGCAAACAGCGCAGCCATCTGGTCCGATGACTTGAAATACTGCTCGCGCGTGAACTTGCGCACGCGACGCGCATTGCCGAGGATTTCGCCTTCCGAAATACAGACCCGCGCTTCATGCGCCTCGTAGTCGTCGTAGGTCAGGAACTGGACCGGGTGCGTCGCCACCACCGGCAGCCTGAGCCGCGCCGCCAGCTGCACGGCGGCCGACACATGGCGTTCGTCATCGGGGCGCCCGGCACGCTGCAGCTCCAGGTAAAAGCGCTGCGCAAACATGTTTGAGAGGTGCAGCGCGCATTCCATGGCGCGCGCGCTGTCGCCCTGCACCAGCGCCTGCCCGACGGCACCGCCCTGCGCGCCCGACAGCGCAATCAGGCCTTCGTTGAGTTCCTGCAGCCATTGCAGCTTGATGACCGCCTGGTCGCGCACCACATTCTTTGTCCAGGCGCGGGTGATCAGTTCGCACAGGTTGAGGTAACCGCGATGGCTTTGCACCAGCAGCAGCAGGCGGGACGCCGGCGCACCGGCCTCTTTGCCGGGCGATTCAAGCCAGACATCGGCACCGATCAGCGGTTTGACCCCGACCTTGCGCCCTTCCTTGTAAAACTTGACCGTGCCGAACAGGTTGCTCAGGTCGGTTATGGCCAGCGCGGGTTGCTGGTCGGCGGCAGCGGCTGCAACGATCTCATCGATGCGGTTGGTACCGTCAACGACTGAAAACTCGGTGTGGATTCTTAAATGGACAAACATGCGCTTCATTTTAGGTCTGGGGCTTGCCTGCCCTGAGGTGCAAACGCCCTCCTTTCAGGCGCATCGCCCTTGCCTACAATGGGCGCATCATGCAAATTCTGAATATTGCGGCGTACAAATTTGTAGCGCTGGACGACCTGCCCGCGCTGAAAGCGTCGATGCTGGAGGCGCTGGCAACGCGCGGGATCAAGGGCACCGTGCTGCTCGCAGAAGAAGGTATCAATCTGTTTCTGGCCGCGCCCAGCCCCGCGATTCATGATTTTTTGGCATGGCTGCGCGGCGATCTGCGCTTTCAGGATCTCGACATCAAGGAAAGCTGGTCGGCAGCCCAGCCTTTTCACAAACTGCTGGTCAAGATCAAGCCTGAAATCATCCGCATGAACCACCCGGCGATCCGGCCGTCGGCAGGCCGCGCCCCGGCGGTGGATGCGAGAACGCTCAAACGCTGGCTCGACAGCGGGCAGGACGACGAAGGCCGGCCGGTGGTGACGCTCGACACGCGCAACACTTATGAAGTCGATGCCGGCACCTTCAGTCAGGCCATCGACTGGCGCCTGGAGAAATTCACCGAGTTCCCGCAGGCGGTGCTGGACCACCGTGACGAACTGGCAGGCAAGACCATCGTGAGCTTTTGCACCGGCGGCATCCGCTGCGAGAAAGCGGCGATTTACCTGCAGGAGGCCGGCATTCAGAATGTTTACCAGCTCGACGGTGGCATTCTGAGCTACTTTGAAGCATGCGGTCAGGCGCATTTTGACGGCGAATGTTTTGTCTTTGACGAGCGCCGTGCGGTGGATGCAGCGCTCAAGCCCCGCGTCCATGTTGGCGTCTTGTCTGACAGCTAGGTCTGGCATGCTGTGGGAAGCTTTGCCATCCAGAAGCTCATTGATCTGCCATGTGTCCCTCTCAAGCCGCCTTTGCCGAAAAACAGCCATCACCGCTGGCACAGCGCTTTGAACAGGTGCGCGCGCAGACCGAGCGGCTGGTTGAAGCGCTGAGCGCCGAAGATTGCCAGCTCCAGTCCATGCCCGACGCCAGCCCGGCCAAGTGGCACCTGGCCCATGCCAGCTGGTTTTTTGAAACCTTTGTACTGGAACGGTTCGAGCCGGGCTTCAAGCCCTTCGACGGCAGTTTTAGGGTCCTGTTCAACAGCTACTACAACGGCGTTGGCGACAAATACCCGCGCCCGAAACGTGGCCTGATCAGCCGCCCTTCGCTGCAGGAAGTGCTGGCCTATCGGGCCCAGGTCGATGCGCGGCTGCTGCAGGCCCTTTCGGGAACCGACGCGACCCAACTTACCGAACTGGCACAACTCGTCGAGCTGGGGCTGCACCATGAGCAGCAGCACCAGGAACTTCTGCTGACCGACATCCAGCACGCCCTGTCCTTCAACCCGCAGCAGCCGTCTTATGCCCAACGCTGGCCGCTGGCCAGCACGGCGCCCCAGCCTGCGCGCTGGCACGCTTACGAGGGCGGCCTGATGCAGCATGGATTCGACGCTGATCGCGATGGCGGGTTTGCGTTTGACAATGAAACGCCGCGCCACCCGGTTTATGTCGCGCCTTTCGAACTCGCCAGCCGGCTGGTCAGCAACGGCGAGATGATGGAATTCATCGCTGACCGCGGCTACCAGCGGCCCGAGTTGTGGCTGGCCATGGGCTGGGACTGGGTACAGGCCGCTCAGCATGGCTTGCCGCTTTACTGGCAGGGTGAGGCAGGAAACCATCAACACTTCACGCTGCAGGGGCTGCAGGACGTTGACCCGAACACGCCTGTCTGCCACCTCAGCTATTTTGAAGCCGATGCGCTGGCGCGCTGGGCCGGGGCGCGGTTGCCGACTGAATTCGAATGGGAGCTGGCTGCGCGCCGGCTACCCCCTTCAAGCGCACAGTCGGGCAATTTTGTCGAAACCGGGGCCTTTCATCCACTGCCGCAACAGCAATCGAGCATCGACGCGCCGGCCCAAATGCTGGGTGATGTGTGGGAATGGACCCAGTCCAGCTACAGCCCTTACCCCGGCTACCAGCCCTGGAAAGGCCTGGTCGGCGAATACAACGGCAAGTTCATGTGCCACCAGTTCGTGCTGCGCGGCGGCTCCTGCGCCACGCCGCAAAGCCACATCCGCACCAGCTACCGCAACTTTTTTCCGCCCGACGCGCAATGGCAGTTCAGCGGCGTGCGGCTGGCGCGCCATAGTCAAAGACAAGTCAAAGGTAAGGCGTGCGCTCGGTAGCGGCTTCTGTCGTCGCAGGCTTGCGCTGCGGCAGCGGGATGAATTCGGCATCGCCAGCCACCTGCCCCATCCTTTGCGCCGCCCAGTCATCGCCGGCCTGAACAATGCGCTCCTTGCGGCTGGAAATGAAGTTCCACCAGATAAAGCGGTGCCCGTCGAGCGGGTCGCCGCCCATCACCACAAAACGTGCGCTGGCACTGGCGCTGATCTTCGCCACCACGCCAGGCGTCAAGACGGCCAGGGTGCGCGCCGCGACCGCTTCGCCATCGACCTCCAGGTCGCCGTCCACCGCGTAAAGCGCCAGCTCATCGGCCAGCGGCGGCAAATCAAGGTGCTCGCCGGCGGCCAGGCGGATGTCCAGGTAAACGGTTTTCGAGAAGGTCTTGACGGGCGAGGTGTGCCCGAAAGCCTCGCCAATCAGCACGCGAACTTCGGATGCGCCCATCGACACGACAGGAATGTCGCTGGCGGGCGTATGCACAAAGTCAGGCGCCGCTTCTTCATGGGCCTTCGGCAAGGCGGCCCAGAGCTGCAGGCCATGCTGCAGGTAGGCCTTGCCCTTCAGGTCTTCGGGCGCGCGTTCGGAATGCACGATGCCGCGCCCGGCCGTCATCCAGTTGATGGCGCCGGGTTCAATACGCTGGACCGAGCCCAGGCTGTCGCGGTGCAGCATGGCGCCCTCAAACAGGTAGGTCACCGTCGCCAGCCCGATGTGCGGATGGGGACGCACATCATGATTGGCACCGGCTTGCACCATGAGCGGGCCAAAATGGTCAAAAAACACAAACGGCCCCACCGATTGCCGCGCTGCCGCTGGCAACAACCGGCTCACCATGAAGCCGCCCCCCAGGTCCTTGTCGTGTCCGCTCAGTTTTAGTTCGATGCTCATGAAAGCTGCTCCAGTTTGGTTGTGATTTCGGTGGTGCCTGCGGTCATCGTAAAAAATGAGCGGTCGAAAGCGCGCCAGCAAATTAACGCCGGAACCGGCTCGCCACATCAGCCACCCGTTCGCCGAAATTGCGTGCTGTTTCCAGGTCGCCCGGCGCCATTTCTCCCGCGCCGGCATCCGACGGCGACTGGGCGATGGCGCCGCTGTAGGAACCCAGGTAATTGGGATCGTTGCGCTGCGCGGATTTGCTGTTGCTGGGCATGATGCCCTGGCTCACCCAGATGCCGCCGTGCTGCATGGCCAGGGTGA
>JBDSZF010000109.1:0-31042 GCA_039925285.1 Polaromonas sp. | reverse complement strand
CGTCGAAGCCAGCGGCATAAACTGCCATGGGACAGGTTCCGCCGGCTTGCCAAACTATTCATACCAACCCTGCGCAACATGCATCCTTACCCTGAAGCGCGCTTCCATGCGTCACATACCTGAGGCAGGAGCCGTATGCGGTAATTCTGCACGTACGGATCTGTGCGGGGGGCGGAGGGTGACCTTCGTTCCTACCGCGACCGAACCCCTTTAAAATACGCTGATGTTCTCTGGTCGCCGCCATCGTTTGATCACCGTGCTGCTTGCGCTGTGCAGCTTCCTGTTCATGCAGTTGGCTGTGGCGAGCTACGTTTGTCCAGATGCTGCACCATCAGTCGCTGAAGCCGCTGTGATGGTCCAAGCCGGTATGCCTTGTGCAGCAGCCATGTCACGGAATAGGGACGACGCCCAGCCCAATTTGTGCAAGGCGCACTGCCAGGCTGGACATCAAACCACCGACAAGTACCAACCGACCTCGCCGGTGGCCATCGATGCCCTGCCGGCTGATTTCAGATTACCGTGCCTTGTTCGGGTGTTTTTGGGGGCGTCCCTGCAGGCGCCCCACCTGACGCGCACGACGGCCCCGCCGCTCGCCATCAGGAACTGCTGCTTCCGTATTTAACCTCTCAGCAAGACCAGGCCCTGTCAGCTGCACCCCTTGGTGCGCCGACAGGTCGTTTTTTTGTGCGCTGGAGGTTTCATGTTTTTACCGTTTCCGATTTCCCGGGGCGCTGCTGGCGTCCTGATGAGTGCCGTGATTTTTGCGCTTGGCTCGCCATCATGGGCGGCTGACCCATTGACCCTGGTTGAGGCCCAGCGCATTGCCGTCGGCAGATCGCAGCAACTGCTTGCGCAAGATGCGCTCGCCGTTGCCGCCCGTGAACAGGCCGTGTCTGCCGGCCAGCTACCCGATCCGGTGCTCAAGCTTGGCATTGACAATTTGCCGGCCAATGGTTCTGAGCGCTTCAGCCTGACACGCGACTTCATGACCCAGCGCCGTATCGGCCTGGTGCAAGAGCTGACGCGTGCCGAAAAACGTCAGCTCCGGGCCGAGCGGTTTGAACGTAATGCCGAGCAGGTGCAGGCGCAGCGCCAACTCGCGCTGGCCAATGTGCAGCAGGGCACGGCACTGGCCTGGCTCGACCGCTACTATGCGCAGGCTGCGTGTAAGCTGCTTGCCCAGCAGATTGAGGAGGCGCGGCTGCAAGTGCAGGCGGCCGACATCGGCTTTCGTACCGCTCAGGGGAGTCAGGCCGACGTGTTTGCGGCGCGTGTCGCCGTGATCGCTCTGGATGACCGTCTCAGCGAGGTTGACCGTCAGTACCGCAGTGCCGGACTGAAGCTGGTCAGGTGGGTGGGCGTTGCCGCAGCCGAAAGAGCGCCCTCCGGGGCGCCGCCATGGCAAAGCACACCGCTGCAAAATAAATTTTCGGGCGAACACCTTCAGCGGCACCCCGATCTGCTGGTGATCAGTGCCGAGATCGACGCCGCAGAGACTCAAGCACGGCTTGCCCAAGCCAACAAACAGTCCGACTGGAGCATTGAGGCCAGCTACGCCCAGCGCGGCCCGGCCTTCTCCAACATGCTGTCGGTTGGGGTCTCCATCCCGCTGCAATGGGACTCCAAAAATCGCCAGGACCGGGAATTGGCCGCCGCGCTAGCCTTGGTCGATGAGGCCAGGGCACGCTACGAGGAGGTGATGCGCCGCCACGAGGCCGAGGTGCGCGGCTGGCTCAATGATTGGCAGTCGGGCAAGGAACGGGTCGCGCGCTACCGTGATGCGCTGATCCCCACGGCCCAGCAACGGGTCGAAGCGGCGCTCACCAGCTACCGCGCCGGCAAGAGCGACCTGGCCACCACCCTGGCCGCTCGCCGCGACGTGATTGATGCCCGTATCCAGGCCCTGATCCTGGAGCAGGAAACAGCGCGCTCCTGGGCCCAACTCAACTTTCTCGTTCCCGATCAGGGCATTGCCGCCCAAGCCAAGGACCAGCCATGAACAAAAAATATGTCATTGCCGCACTGGTGGTTGCCAGCTTGCTGGGCGCGGCCGGTTACGGCCTCTATGCCTTTGGCATGAAACGCGGCAGCAACATGGCAGCGGTCGCTGTCGCCGTTACGCCCAGCGCCCCGGCGCCAGACTCCAGTGCGCCCCCAGCGGCAGCTCCCCTGAGCATCGCCGAAGGCGAAGACGCGACTCGCCGCCACATCAGCACGGGCATCAAAGCGGGCGACACCGATCCGGCGAATGGCCGCAAGATTCTGTACTACCACGACCCCATGGTACCGGGCAGCAAGTTTGACAAGCCGGCCAAGTCGCCCTTCATGGACATGATGCTGGTGCCGGTCTATGCCGATGGCGGCTCCGACCCAGGCACGGTCACCGTGAGCCCGCGCGTCCAGCAAAACCTGGGGGTTCGCACGGCGCCCGTCACCGAAGGCGCGCTGTCACCGCAGGTCTCGGCGGTGGGCAGTATTGCCTTCAATGAACGTGACCAGGCGACCATCCAGGCACGGGCGACGGGGTATGTGGAGCGCCTGCATGTGCGCGCCACGCTGGACCGCGTCACCAAGGGCCAGCCACTGGTCGATCTGTATGTTCCGGACTGGGTGGCAGCGCAGGAAGAATTCCTCGCCATCCAGCGCATGCAGGGTAATGACATGGCGTCACTGGTGGATGGCGCCCGCCAGCGCATGCGCCAGGCGGGCATGAGCGACGTGCAGATTCGCCAGGTGGAAGCGAGCGGAAAAACACAGACCCGCATCACGCTGACAGCGCCAATTGGCGGTGTGGTGGTGGAACTTCTGGCGCGCGAAGGCATGACCGTGATGCCTGGCGCCACCTTGTTCCGTATCAACGGCCTGTCCACGGTCTGGGCCAACGCGGAGGTGCCAGAGAGTCAGTCGGCCCTGCTGCGTCCGGGCTCCAGGGTGCAGGCGCGCAGCCCGGCAGCGCCTGGCATGACCTTCGACGGCAAGGTGCAAGCTGTCTTGCCCGAGGTGAACCCGGCCACGCGCACGCTCAAGGCCCGGCTTGAGCTGGCCAACCCCGGAGGGCGCCTGGTGCCGGGCATGTTCGTATCCATGCAGTTCATGGACATGCGCGCCGGGAAGGCCTTGCTGGTTCCGAGCGAAGCCGTCATCCAGACCGGCAAGCGCACGGTGGTGCTGCTGGCCGAGGACAACGGGCGTTTCCGTCCGGTCGATGTTCAGATGGGGATTGAAAGCGGTGGCCAGACCGAAATCAAGCGCGGCCTGCAGGCCGGTCAGCGCGTGGTGGTGTCGTCGCAGTTCCTGATCGATTCCGAGGCCAGCCTCAAGGGCGTGGAAGCCCGGCTGAACGAGGTGCCCAAGCCGGCAGTCGCCACGACTGCACCGCGCCACGAAGGCGAGGCCAAGGTCGAAGCCATCGGCAAAGACGAGATCACCCTGTCGCACGGACCCATTGCCTCGCTCAAGTGGGGCGCGATGACCATGGATTTCAAGCCGCCACCTCCCAAGGAACTACCGCGCAACCTGCAAGCCGGTGACCGGGTGAGCTTTGAGTTCTACATGGACGAGGACGGGCTGCCTCAGTTGACACGGGTCACGCCTCTGGCCTTCGCTGCAGGCGCCGCGCCTGCAGCGTCAGGGAGCAAGAGGTGATCGCCGGTCTGATCCGATGGGCCATCGTCAATCGCTTTCTGGTGCTGCTGGCCAGCTTGATGATCAGCGCCTGGGGCGTGTACTCGGTGCAAAGAACGCCGCTGGACGCCTTGCCCGACCTGTCCGATGTGCAGGTCATCATCCGCACCAGCTACCCCGGCCAGGCGCCACGCATCGTCGAGAACCAGGTGACCTATCCCTTGACGACGACCATGCTGTCGGTGGCTGGCGCCAGGACGGTGCGCGGCTACTCATTTTTCGGCGACTCTTTTGTCTATGTGCTGTTCGAGGACGGCACCGACCTGTACTGGGCGCGCTCGCGGGTACTGGAATACCTGAATCAGGTGCAGTCACGCCTGCCGGCGGCAGCCAAGGCCTCGCTCGGGCCCGATGCAACGGGTGTCGGCTGGATTTACCAGTATGCGCTGATCGACCGCAGCGGCACCCAGGATGCCGGGCAACTGCGCGCGCTGCAGGACTGGTTTCTCAAGTACGAACTCAAAACCGTGCCCAATGTCGCCGAGGTCGCCTCGATCGGCGGCATGGTGCGCCAGTACCAGATCGTGCTCGACCCGGACAAGCTGGCGGCCTATGGCATCCCGCACACCCGGGTGGTCGAAGCCATCCAGAAGGCCAACCAGGAAGCCGGTGGCTCGGTGCTTGAACTGGGGGAGGCCGAGTACATGGTGCGGGCCTCGGGGTATCTGCAATCGCTGGACGATTTCCGGCAGGTGCCGTTGATGACCACCGCTGGCGGTGTTTCGGTGCGCCTGGGCGATGTGGCGCGAATCCAGATCGGTCCGGAAATGCGCAGAGGCATCGGCGAGCTCGACGGCGAGGGCGAGGCCACCGGAGCAGTGCTCATCATGCGCTCTGGAAAGAATGCACTGGAAACGATTGCAGCGGTCAAGGACAAGCTCAAGACACTGCAAGCCAGCCTGCCCAAGGGCGTGGAAATCGTTCCGGTCTACGACCGCTCCGGCCTGATTGAGCGCGCCGTGGACAACCTCTCCCACAAGCTGCTCGAAGAATTCCTCGTTGTGGCCGTGGTGTGCTTCATCTTCCTGTTTCACCTGCGCTCGGCCTTCGTGGCCATCATCTCGCTGCCGCTGGGCATCCTGGCGGCCTTCATCGTGATGCGCTACCAGGGGGTGAACGCGAACATCATGTCGCTGGGCGGCATCGCGATTGCCATCGGCGCCATGGTTGACGCGGCCGTGGTGATGATCGAGAACGCCCACAAACACCTGGAGCACTGGGGCCGCGACCATCCAGGAGAGACGCTGCGGGGCGAGGCGCGCTGGCGGGTCATTGGTGACGCGGCGGCGGAAGTGGGTCCGGCGCTGTTTTTCTCGCTGCTGATCATCACGCTGTCGTTCATCCCGGTGTTCACGCTGGAAGCCCAGGAAGGCCGGATGTTCTCGCCGCTGGCCTTTACCAAGACCTATGCCATGGCCGCTTCGGCCGCGCTGTCGGTGACCCTGATTCCGGTGCTGATGGGTTACCTGATCCGGGGCCGGATTCCCGATGAGAATGCCAACCCGTTGAACCGCCTGCTGATCGCGGTCTATCGGCCGCTGCTGAACGGGGTGCTGCGCAAGCCCAAGCTCACGCTGGCCGTCGCCGCGGTGCTGCTGGCCACCAGCCTGTGGCCGTTGCAGCATATCGGCGGCGAGTTCATGCCGCGCCTCGACGAAGGCGACCTGCTCTACATGCCGTCCGCGCTGCCGGGGTTGTCGTCTGGCAAGGCCAGCGAGTTGCTGCAGCAGACCGACAGGCTGATCAAGACCGTGCCCGAAGTCGCCAGCGTTTACGGCAAGGCGGGACGCGCCGAAACGGCGACCGACCCGGCGCCGCTGGAGATGTTCGAAACCACGATCCAGTTCAAGCCGCGCGAGCAGTGGCGAGCCGGCATGACACCGGACAAGCTGGTGGAAGAACTCGACCGCATTGTCAAGGTGCCGGGCCTGTCCAACATCTGGGTGCCGCCGATTCGCAACCGCATCGACATGCTGGCCACCGGCATCAAGAGCCCGGTGGGCGTGAAGGTGGCTGGCACCGATTTGGCGACCATTGACCGTCTCACCGCAGAGATCGAGCGGGCGTTGAAAGAGGTGTCGGGCGTCAGCAGTGCGCTGGCCGAACGCCTGACCGGCGGACGCTACGTGGATGTGAACATCCGGCGTGACGCGGCAGCCAGCTTTGGCCTGAACATCGCAGACGTGCAGTCGGTCATCAGCTCGGCGGTAGGCGGTGAGAACATTGGCGAAACCGTAGAGGGCCTGCAGCGCTTTCCCATCAACATGCGCTACCCGCGAGAGCTGCGGGATTCGCTGGAAAAACTGCGCCGCCTGCCTTTTGTGACGGAACGCGGCCAGCGCCTGGTGCTGTCGGACGTGGCAGACATCGGCATCACCGATGGCCCGCCCATGCTGCGCAGCGAAAACGCCCGCCTGTCGGGCTGGGTTTATGTGGACATCCGGGGCCGCGATCTGCGCTCTGCCGTTCAGGACATGCAGAAAGCCGTGGCCGAAAAAGTCAGGCTGCCGCCCGGGTATTCCATTTCCTGGTCCGGCCAGTTCGACTTCCTGGAGCGCGCCACGGCCAAGCTTAAAGTTGTGGTGCCATTTACGCTGCTGATCATCTTCGTGCTGCTGTACCTGACCTTTAAAAGTTTCGACGAAGCCTTGCTCATCATGGCTACCTTGCCGTTTGCGCTGGTGGGGGGTATCTGGCTGCTTTATCTGCTGGACTACAACCTGTCGGTCGCGGGCGCTGTTGGATTTATCGCGCTGGCCGGTGTCTCGGCCGAATTCGGGGTGATCATGCTGCTGTACCTGAAGTCAGCCTGGCACGCGCGGATTGAAGAAGGAAAAACCAGCACCGCCGACCTGCTGGACGCCATCCGCGAGGGCGCGGTCTTGCGTGTGCGGCCCAAGGCGATGACGGTGGCCGTCATTCTGGCCGGCCTGTTCCCCATCATGTGGGGTACGGGAACGGGCTCCGAGGTCATGCAGCGAATCGCCGCGCCCATGGTCGGCGGCATGATCACCGCGCCGCTGCTGTCGATGTTTGTGCTACCGGCGGTGTATTTGCTGATGCGGCGGTCAAGTAAGCGGGAGGGTCAATCCAACGACACGCAGCCTGTGATGCCCCCAAAAGCGAAACGTTAGAACACTTAATCGAGACGGACGGCTTACTTTGTTATCCCATGCGCTTCTAGCATCAAGTGGCGCAGAAGTGAGCCTGGGAATCTCTCCTTGGCAGCAAGTCTTCGCGTTGTTTATCTGGAGAATATGTCTATGTCTGCCACCTCACTTGTCAAGAATCTTCACCCCATCGATCACGCCAGCGCACAAGGCCCGCAAAAGGACATCCTGGAGCTGGCACTCAAGCAGGTCGGGTTTATTCCCAACATGTACGCCAACATGGCCAATGCGCCTGCCGTGCTGAGCACCTACTTGCACGGTTACAGCTTGTTCCGCAGTGAATCGGGCCTGACGCCCGCTGAGCAGGAGGTGGTGTTTCTTGCCGTCAGCCAGGTCAATGGCTGCACATACTGCACGGCCGCGCACAGCATGATTGCCGACAAAATTTCAGGTGTGCCTGCTGATGTGCTGCAGGCCATCCGCGCGCAAACGCCCATTCCCGACGCGAAACTGGCGGTGCTGTATGCCACCACAATCGCCATGGTCCAAAGCCACGGCCAGCCGAGTGCCGAGATGGTGAAGTCGTTCCTGGATGCCGGCTACAAAGAGAGTGACCTGCTCTATATCGTGCTCGCCATGTCCGTCAAGACCCTGAGCAATTTCAGCAACCACCTCTTTGCCACCCCGGTTGACGAACGGTTTGCCGCCTACAAAGTAGCCTGATCGCGTAGCCCCATGACTCAAGATTTTGCTTCAGCGCAATTTGAACGGGTCATGGGCTGCACCGGCGCTGATTGGCTGTCTTTGGTGAGCCTGCGCATTGCCCTCTACCCGTCTGGCGGTTGACGCCGTCAGCCCGCTTGGCATGGCAGCACTCCTTCGAACGGTGGTAGCCGTGTTCTGGCCAGTTCACTCGGACGCGGCATCGTTGCGGATATTTGCAGATTCATCTGGTTGCGATCAGGTTCGTTTGCGGGCCGTGTAAGAAAGCTGCACCCTGAAACGACTACCACCATGGCAGAGACACTCCCTCCGCCTTCCATTTGATTCTCAGGAACCGTCATGCACGCCACCTTGCCCCTGCTTCTAGCCACCGAATTTCCCCCCTTGAAGCGCCAGCGTCTGAGCACGCTACAGGTCAACCTGGGCTACAAATGCAACCAATCGTGTGTGCATTGCCACGTCAGCGCCGGCCCCAAACGGACCGAGATGATGGACGAGGCCAACCTGGCCCTGGTGCTGCAGGTGCTCAAAGCCCAAAAGATAGAAACGCTCGACCTGACCGGTGGCGCTCCCGAACTGCATCCCTCGTTTCGGCGCGTGGTGGCGCAGGCGCGGGAACAGGGGGTGCGCGTGATCGACCGCTGCAACCTCACCATCCTGTTCGAGCCGGATCAAGAAGGCCTGGCTGAATTTCTGGCCGGGCAGCGCGTGGAGGTGGTGGCGTCCTTGCCTTGTTACTCGCTCGAAAATGTGGACAAGCAGCGCGGCAAGGGCGTGTTTGACAAAAGCATCGCCGGCTTGCAGCGACTGAACTCACTGGGATACGGGCAGGCCGGTTCTTCCCTGAAACTGAACCTGGTGTACAACCCGCAAGGGCCTTCTCTGCCGCCCGATCAGGCCCGACTGCAAGCCGACTACAAGCGTGAACTGGGTCAGCATTTCGGCATCGTGTTCAATGAGTTGTACGCGCTGGCCAACATGCCGATCCAGCGCTTCGGCTCGATGCTGATTTCCAAGGGGCAGTTCAAACCCTACATGCAACTGCTGCGCGACAACTATCAGTCAGCCAACCTGGAAGGCGTGATGTGCCGCAGCCTCATCAGCGTCGATTGGCTCGGACATTTGTACGACTGTGACTTCAACCAGCAACTCGGGCTGGACCTGCCCTCCCTGGGTGGCACGGGTCCGGGCCACCGGCCGCACCTGCGCGACTTGCTGCTCAAGGGCGCAGTTGGGCAGCCCATCCGGGTTGCCGACCATTGTTACGGCTGCACGGCAGGGCAGGGCAGCAGTTGTGGTGGCGCACTGAACGACTGAGCGCAATGGTTCAGTTGAAGAAAGCCGTTTTGCTGGTGCTGGTGGCGCTGCTGGGCGCCGCATTCTTTGCCTTTGATGGGCACCACCTGCTCACGCTCAATGGATTGAAGTCGGGACTGGGCCAGTTTGCCGTCTGGCGTGAGGCCGCTCCGGTCAAAGTGGCCTTGGCCTTCCTGGCCTTTTACGTGGTGGTCACTGCTTTGTCGCTTCCTGGCGCGGTGATATTGACCCTGGCTGGCGGCGCATTGTTTGGTTTGCTGGAGGGCTTTCTGCTCGTCTCCTTTGCCTCCGCGATCGGGGCCACCCTGGCATTCTGGGTGTCGCGTTACGTGTTGCGCGACTGGGTTCAACAGCGCTTTGGCGAGCGACTCAAGCCCATCAACGAAGGCGTGGCCCGCGACGGCGCTTTTTACCTGTTTACCCTTCGACTGGTGCCGGTGTTCCCGTTTTTCCTGATCAACCTGGTGATGGGGCTGACGGCCATGCGCACGCTCACCTACTACTGGGTCAGTCAGGTGGGCATGCTGGCTGGCACGCTGGTGTACGTCAATGCCGGCACCCAGCTGGCCCGGATCGACAGCCTGTCCGGCGTGGCTTCGCCAGCGGTGCTGTTCTCTTTCGCCCTGCTGGGATTGTTCCCCCTGGCCGCAAAAAAGGGACTGGATGCCTTCAAGCGCCGGCGTGTCTATGCGCGCTGGCAGCGTCCCCCAACCTTTGACCGCAACCTGGTGGTGATTGGCGCCGGGGCGGCAGGGTTGGTGACGTCCTACATTGCGGCGGCGGTCAAGGCCAAGGTCACGCTCATCGAGGCCCACAAAATGGGGGGCGACTGCCTGAACTTTGGTTGCGTGCCGAGCAAGGCCCTCATCAAGAGCGCCAGACTGGCGCACCAGATGCGCCACGCCAGCGACTACGGGCTGCAGGCAACCGTCCCGGCGTTCAGCTTCCGCCAGGTGATGGCCCGGGTGCATGAGGTGATCAGCCAGATCGCGCCGCACGACAGCGTGGAGCGCTACACCGGCCTCGGAGTCGAAGTGCTGCAGGGCCACGGCCGGGTGGTGGATCCCTGGACGGTTGAAGTGCAACTCAACGACGGCCGCACCCAGCGACTGACCACCCGCAGTATCGTGATCGCCGCCGGTGCCCGCCCTTTTGTACCGCCATTGCCCGGAATTGAAGAGGTGGGCTATGTGACCAGCGACACCCTGTGGGATGAATTTGCGCAGCTCGACGAGGCGCCCCGGCGTCTGGTGGTGCTGGGCGGCGGCCCCATCGGATGCGAACTGGCGCAGAGTTTCGCCCGCCTGGGCTCCGAGGTGACCCAGATCGAAATGGGTGAGCGCCTCATGGTGCGCGAAGACGTGGAGGTGTCCGGCTTGGTGGCAGAGTCGCTGGCGCGCGATGGCGTCACCGTCCTGACCCGCCACAAGGCCCTGCGCTGCGAGCGTGAATTGCGGGACGGCAGTGTCCGCAAGTTCATCGTGGTGGAGCACGCGGGCGCGGAGCGCCGCATCGAGTTCGATGCCTTGCTGTGTGCCGTGGGACGGGTGGCGCGCCTGCAAGGGTACGGGTTGGAGGCGCTGGGTGTTCCCACTGAGCGCACGGTTGTCACCAACGATTACCTGGAAACCCTTTACCCCAACATCTACGCTGCGGGTGATGTGGCCGGGCCCTACCAGTTCACCCACACCGCCGCGCACCAGGCCTGGTACGCCGCCGTCAATGCATTATTCGGACAGTTCAAGCGTTTTCGGGTGGATTACTCGGCCATCCCCTGGGCCACCTTCACCGCGCCCGAGGTGGCGCGCGTGGGACTCAACGAGCAAGAGGCCAGTGAAAAAGGCATTGCCTGTGAAGTGACGCGTTACGGCATCGACGACCTGGATCGCGCCATCGCCGACGGTACCGCCCACGGCTTCGTGAAGGTGCTGACCGTGCCCGGCAAGGACAGGATTCTGGGCGTGACCATCGTGGGTGAGCACGCGGGTGATTTGCTGGCCGAGTTCGTGCTGGCCATGAAGCACGGCCTGGGACTCAACCAGATTCTGGCCACCATCCACAGCTACCCCACACTGGCCGAAGCCAACAAGTACGCGGCAGGAGAATGGAAGCGGGCCCACGCGCCGCAGAGCATCCTGAAGTGGCTGGAGCGCTATCACACCTGGCGCAGGGGCTAGGCATGGTGGTCTCGGTGATCGTGCCGGTATTGAACGAAGCGGCCAGCCTGCCTGAATTGCTGCCCGAACTGCAAAAACTGCGCACCCAGGGCGCGCAGGTGTTGCTGGTCGATGGCGGTAGCCAGGACGGCACTGTGGCCTTGGCCGAACAGGCGGGGTTCAGGGTGATCCTGGCAGCGCGCGGAAGGGCGATGCAAATGAATGAAGGTGCTGCCCAGGCGAAGGGCGATGTTTTGCTTTTCCTGCACGCCGACACCCGCCTGCCAGTGGGGGCGCTGAAACTCGTTCAGGCCCGTCTGAGCCGGCAGCAGGTCTGGGGCCGCTTTGATGTCTGCATTGAAGGCCGACCGCGCATGCTGCGGGTGGTGGCGGTCCTCATGAATCTGCGCTCACGCCTGACGGGCCTGGCCACCGGTGACCACGCCTTGTTCATGACCCGCGAGGCGTTTGACCGCGCCGGTGGCTTTCCTGCGCTGCCGCTCATGGAGGACATCGAGATGTCCCGGCGCCTCAAGCGGCTCTCGCCGCCCGTTTGCCTGCTTGCCAAAGTCACCACCTCCGGCCGGCGCTGGGAAACGCGTGGCGTCTGGCGGACCATTTTCCTGATGTGGCGCTTGCGCTGGGCTTATTGGCGCGGCGTGCCCGCCTCGGAACTGGTTCAGGCTTACCGATGACGAGACGCATCATGAACGATACCCACACCAGCGCTTGCCGCGTTGTCATCATCGCCAAGGCGCCGATTCCCGGCTACTGCAAGACGCGGCTGATCCCGGCATTGGGTACCGAAGGCGCCGCCGCACTGGCTTCGCGCATGCTGCTGCGCACCGTGCAGACGGCGCTGGCAGCGGGCGTGGGTCCGGTGGAGATGTGCGCCGCGCCCTCCCGCCATGAGGCCGCATGGGCCGCGCTTGGCCTTCCGGCGGTTCTGGACTGGAGCGAGCAGCGCGAAGGTGACCTGGGCGCCCGCATGGCCGCTGCCGCTCAGCGAACCTTGTCGCGTGGCGAGCGGGTTTTGCTCATTGGCACCGATTGCCCTGAACTGGATGAGGCGCACCTGCGCAGCGCAGCTGCCAGTCTGCTGGCGCACGACGTGTCCCTGGTGCCCACTGCCGATGGGGGTTACGCCTTGCTGGGCCTGAGCCAGTTTCACCCGAGCCTGTTTGACAACATGCCCTGGAGTACGGACACGGTGGCCGGTGAAACGCTGGGCCGCCTGGCAAAAATTCCGTGGACCGTCAAAACCCTGCAAATGCTGCACGACATTGATGAGCCCGCCGACCTGCGCTGGCTGCCTGATGACCTGAAGACCCTGACTGAGGAGGCGATGCACCAGGCCATCTGATTCTGGCCGTGGCATCGGATACCGACAACACAGGGGAGCAGGCGCATGCAGGCTTTGCGGACCTCCATTTTGTAGGGCATGAGGCCAATGGCCAGTTCCCGCCGCTGCTGAACCCCCCTGAAGCACGGCGCGTGCGGTCTACCCATTGGTGCCCCGGTGTAAGAAACGGAGCACCTTGCGCGACTCAAGCTTGATCATCCAACCAACCGAAGTACCGCCCATGAAAATTTCTCGTCGCACCTTTGCTTTCCTGGCCACCACGGCCCTCGTGATGGGTGCCCACGCCACGGAAGCGCCGCTGAAGCTGGGCGTGGGCCTGTTCCAGCCCGACAAGGAAAAAAATGATGCCACCTATCGCCCGCTGGCCAATTACCTGGCGGCCCAGCTCAAGCGCCCGGTCGAATTGCGCACCGTGGACAGCTGGGAAGGACTTGCCAAGTCGCTGGCCAACGGCGAAACCGACATGGCCCTGCTGGGTCCCTGGGGTTACGTGCTGGCCAACCACGAGGCCGGCGCGCAGGTGGTCTCCACCATCCTGTACGACGGCAAACCCGAATACTTTGCCATCATGGTCACGCATCCCAACTCCGGCATCAACAGCATGGCCGATCTCAAAGGTAAAACCTTCGCCTTTGGCGACAAGGGATCCACCTCTGGCTACCTGATTCCCCGCCACTATTTTCTGACCCAGGGCATCAACCCCGACACCTACTTCAGCAAGGTGCTGTACACCAAGCACCAGGCCATTGAGACCCAGGTGGTGCAGGGCGTGCTCGATGCCGGGGCCGACTACAACCGCAACCGCAATGCCATGATCGAGCAAGGACTGATCAAGGCTGAGCAATCCAGGATCATCTGGCAATCGGCCCCGCTGCCCAATGACGCCTTTGCGGTGCGCCAGGCGCTGTTTGCCGATCAGGCTTTCGTGACCCGGCTGCGAGCCGTTCTGGCGGGGATGGGCGAGGCACTCAAGACGCAACCCAACTTGCTGCCTTCGCACTACACCGGCTTTGTGACACGCGACAACGGGTTCTACAAACCGATCCGGGATGCCGGCCTGGCCACGGGTGCCTTGCGGGCCAAGTGATCATGGGAACGGCGGCCTCGCTCCCCTGGCGCCAGCGTCTGCCCAGGATGTTGACCGGGCGGCTGGGCTTTCTGGTTTTGACCCTGAGCTACGCTGCCCTGGTGCTCGCCTGCCTGGCCTCCCTGGCGCAGGAAGGCGAGCTGTCGTTGGGTCGAAACCCGGTCGCCAACCTGCTCAAGACCGCTGGCGAGTTCGCGCACCCCAGTTTCCTGGACCTGTGGCTGGGCAACCCTCAACTCGAATACCGAAGCGATGACGGCACCCTGCTGCGCGTGGAGAACAGGCCCCAGGTGGAGGCCGATTACCTGGCCGGCCTGGCCCGGGCCACTTGGACCACTGTGCGAATTGCCACCCTGGGCTCATTGCTGGGAGCGGTGTTGGCTTTGCCACTGGCGGTGTTGACAGCGCGCAACCTGGCGGCGCCCAAGCCGCTGGCCTGGCTGGCCAAGGGCCTGCTGGACGTGATGCGCTCCATCCACACCCTGGTGTTCGGACTGGTGCTGGTGGGTATCGTCGGCTTGGGCCCCACGGCCGGTATCCTGGCGATTGGCCTGCATTCCATGGGGACTTACGGCAAACTGTTTGCCGAGGCCATTGAATCGCTGGACATGGCGGCCGTTCATGCGGTTCAGAGCGTTGGGGCGGGGCCGCTGCAGGTGTTTTTTACTGCCATTTGGCCGTCCGTGCTGCCGCAGTTTGTCTCCAGCCACCTCTACATCTGGGAGTTCAACATCCGCGACTCCACGATCCTGGGCATCATAGGCGCGGGGGGCCTGGGCTTGCTGATTTCCGAAGCCACCGCCCTGTTCCAATGGGGGCGCCTGGCCACGGTGCTGCTGGTGGTGATTGCCCTCGTGGCGTCGTTCGATGCGATGAGCCGGCGCATCCGAAAGGCCTTGTCATGAATTTGCCCTGCGTCTCCCTGCAAGGGCTGCTCTGCTGTGCTGAGGGTCGTGCCATTCTGGATATTCCATCTCTGACATTGGAGCACGGAGAGCGGGTCGCCATCGTCGGGCACAACGGCGCTGGCAAGTCCACGCTGTTTCGGGTGTTGACGGGCTTCATGCGGCCCAGCCATGGTCGGGTTCAGGTGCTGGATTGGGCTCTGGAGCAGCCCTTGCCTGCAAGCGATTTGCGGATGCTTCGCCAAAACGTGGGACAGGTGTTGCAAGGGCTGCATCTGGTAGGGCGCTTGTCGGCCCTGGACAACGCGCTCATCGGCGCGCTGGGGCGGGTTCGCGGCTGGCGCGGCTGGTCGCGCTGCTACCCGGCCCATGAAGTGGACCGGGCGCTCTCGGCCCTCCACGATGTCGGCATGCTGGCACGTTCACAGGCCCGTGCCGACCAGCTTTCAGGCGGGGAAAGGCAGAAGGTGGCCATTGCCAGATTGCTGATGCAGCGTCCCCGGCTCATCCTGGCTGACGAACCCACGGCAGCGCTCGATCCTGCCGCAGCCGCAGAGGTTTGCCAACTGCTGGTGCGGGCCGCACAAGGCGCCACTTTGGTGACCATTGTTCATAACCCCGCCTTGCTGCCTGTGCTCGCCCAGCGGGTCATTGGGCTCAGGCAAGGTCGCATTGCCTTCGATTTGCCAGTGGGCGAAGTGGGCGACCGGCAACTGATTGAACTTTACCGGCCGGTTGCATCGGATCAAGTCGCGCATTGGCAACTCGATGTGCCTGGGTCGATCCGCCCTGAAGATGAGGTTAGCCAGGGCTGTCCCATCAAAAATTTTTCGTGACTATTCAGTATTGATAGTTGCACGCGCAAGCTGTTGCGCTCAGGATTGAATCCTCCAGGGTTTTGGGCTTTATGCAGCGGCGAGTTGGCGCTCTGGAGCCTGCCCGGAGGATGGCTGGGCAGCGGTTCCATCCATGGAAAGCTCTCCACCCAAGGCCTCCAGAAGGTCTGGAATCAAATCCGACAGTTCGCCTGTCACGATGGCGGCGTCGGTGTCAAAGCCGTCGTCATCCTTGCCGTTTTCCTGCATCCCATCGAGCACCACGTCGAGCAGTTTGATCTTCTTGATCTGGGCCATGTCGGTCAGTACAAAGGAAACACGCTCATTCCACGTCATCGCCAGCTGCGTAGGCACCTTGCCCGAGGCGATGTGTTCAGCGACTTCGTCAATCTCAAGCGTGTGGCGCGAATAGCGGACGGTCGATTTTTGGTCGTCGGGCATCTTGAGTTCGCAGTCTCGGTCCAGCGTGAAGCTGACCGGTGCTTCGCGGCTGGCCAGCCAGTGCGCCATAGCGGGTCCGGCCGCCATTGTGGTCTGTACCGGTTTGGCCATCAGGCCTGGGCGGGAGCCTGGGATTTCGCTCAGCGCGTCAATCAGCTGGCTGACCACCTTGTCGGCGCCGGCCAGGCTGCCGGAATCGACGACGAGGAACTTGTTGACCGGGTCAATCCATAGCGTGGTGGCCGAACGCTTGGTGAAGGCGCGCGGCAAAAGGCTCTGGATGGCTTCTTCCTTGAACTCTTTCTTGATCTTGGCGCTGACGCGTTCTCTGCCGGTTTCCTGCTTGTATTTTTCGACGCGTTCCTCCACCTCGGCCTTGACGGCGGAGGCGGGCAGTGGCCGGCGTTCGAGGCTCAACCGCAGGATGACCTGCGTACCCACGGTTTCAACCATGACTGTGCTTTTGTTGCCGCGCGGAGGAACCCAGCCGACAGACTCGGCCTGCGTGGCGCCGCACGGCATGAATTGGGCCGACTGGAGTGCGGCTTCAAGCGCGTCCAGGGGCGGCAGGACAAAGTCGGTGGCAATGCGGAAAAAGGAGGCGGATTTGAACATGAATTTCTGATTTGTTGGGGTGCCGGTGAAAAGGGCGGTGAACAGTGAAAAGGCAGGGGGAATGCCCGGCGTGGAGCCCGCTCCCTTGCCTGAAATTTTAAGCCGCGCTCACGATGTGAACTGCACTTGCTTGCACTGAGCCAAGGCTTGCCACTCAGGCAACATCAAGCACATGGATGCCGAAGCTGCCTTTGCGGCGGTCGTCAAAATAACGCTCGAGCGTTTCCTTGACTGTCCGGAAGGCAATTTCGTCCCACGGGATCTCTGCCTCGGTGAAAAGCCGGGCCTCCAGGGTTTCGGGGCCGGGATGGAACTCAGTGCTTAAAAGACGGGCGCGGTAATACAGGTGAACCTGACCAACGCGAACTACGTTCATGATGCTGAAAAGGTCCTGCATTTCATACCGTGCACCGGCTTCCTCGTCGGTTTCGCGGGCAGCGCCTTCAGCGGTGGTTTCGCCCATTTCCATGAAGCCGGCCGGCAGTGTCCATTTGCCCCAGCGCGGTTCGATATTGCGCTTGCACAGCAGCACTTGCTCGCCAGCTTCGCCCCAGACCGGCACGGTGCCGACGACGTTGAGCGGGTTTTCATAGTGCACGGTATCGCAGGCCGGGCAGACGGCCCGTTCCTTCGTGTCGCCATCATCGGGCAGGCGATAAATCACGGCTGTACCACAAACGCGGCAGTGTTTCAGGGGAGGGCGGTGCATCAAATAAGTGTAGCGGCTTTGGCGTTGGTGTTCGCTGTCAAGCCACCTGGATGCTCAGCGTTCCCAGGCCTGTGATGCCGCCTGTCAGGGTGTCGCCCGACACTACCGCCGCCACGCCCTCGGGCGTACCGGTGTAAATCAGGTCCCCAGGCTGCAGTTCCCAGGCGGCCGACAAGTGTTCAATCGTTTCGGCAACCGTCCAGATGAGTTTGGATACATGGCTGCGCTGGCGATCCTGACCGCCGACCTGCAGGTAAATTTCGGCCTTGTTCACGTCGCCGGCCTGCGCTGCGGGCGTGATCGGGCCAATCGGTGCGGAATGGTCAAAGGCTTTGCCGATGCACCAGGGACGGCCTTGTTTTTTCATCTCGTTTTGCAGGTCGCGGCGCGTCATGTCCAGGCCTACGGCATAGCCAAAGATGTGCTTGTGCGCATCTGCAGCCTTGATGTTTTTTCCGCCGGTACCAATCGCCACGACCAGTTCAATTTCATGGTGCAGGTTTTGGGTCAGGCTGGGGTAGGGCATGCTTGAGGTGCTGCCGGCTTCAACCGCAACGATGGCGTCTGCAGGCTTCAGGAAAAAGAAAGGCGGCTCGCGGCCGGTGAAGCCCATTTCTTTCGCATGCTCTTCATAGTTGCGGCCCACACAGTAAATGCGGTGAACCGGAAAGCGGTCTTCAGTGCCCACGACGGGCACGGAAACCGTCGCGGGCGGTGTAACGACAAAACGCATGAGAGACATTCCTTTTTGTCTGTGTCCGGTACTTGATGCAGTTGCGCAGTGTGGCACGATCTCATCATGCAAGCATGAGGACGCAAAAGGCCGTGATTCGGTCTGGATTTATTCGATCTTGATGCCGCGTGTCTTGATGATGTCGCCCAGAATGGCGGTTTCGTCTTTCAGGCGGCTCCTCAAGCCGTCCGGCGAAGTTCCGACGGCTTGCCAGCCTTGGGTGAACAGTTTTTGCCGGGTTTGCTCATCGCGAATGATGCGGGGAACTTCCTTGGCCAGCCGTGCCTGGGCCGCTGTGGAGAGGCTGGCCGGGCCAATCAGCGCCGTCCATACTTCAAGGTTGACGTTCTTCAAACCGGCGTCGGCCAATGGCGGAACATCCGGTGCCAGCAAACTGCGTCCACCCGTCAATCCAATCGCCCTGAGCTTGCCGGAGCGAATATGCGGCATGGCAATGCCTGGCGGCACCAGCGCCATCTGGATCTGGCCGCCCAGCATGGCGGTGACCACCTGCGGATTGCCCGAGTACGGAATATGCACGGGCGTCATGCCGGGGGCGCGGCTTTTGATCAGTTCCATGCCCAGGTGCGCGACGGAGCCATTGCCCACCGAGCCGTAGTTCCACTGGTTACCGCCCTGTCGGGCCGCCGCAAAAAAATCGGCGCCGCCGGGAAGATGGACCGGGGCGACCAGCATCAGCTGTGCGGTGGTGAGCAGCGAAATGGGCGTGAAGTCTTTCGCCGGGTCGTAGGGCAGCCTGGCATAAAGTTGCTTGGCCGATGTCAGGTTGCCGTTGATGACGACGCCCAGCGTGTGATCATCCGTCGCCTTGGCGATCTGATCGGCAGCAATATTGCCCGAAGCGCCGACCTTGTTTTCAATGATGACAGGCTGGCCCAGTGCTTTGGACAAGGGCTCTGCCAGCGTACGGGCCGACATGTCGGGCGTCGAGCCGCCCGGAAAACCGACCAGGATGCGGATCGGCCGGGTCGGCCAGGCTGCCGCGGTTTCGTCTTTTTTCAAGCTATTTTGAGCTGTGGCCCATAATGGCAGAGCGCAGGCAGCTATTAAAAGTGTAGTGCGCACTGCGCTGGTTGAAAGCGTCGAACGTCTTTTAAACGGGGTTTCGGTGAGGATTTTCATAGTTCAACAATTTTTCAGGCGTGGCTTCATCGGTCTGCCATTTTGGCGGTGCTGGTCAATACGCAAGGCCTGCTGCCCGGGAAAAGGGCTTGTCAGCCCCTTGATTTCTTTTTTGCGCCGGGTTGAATCAGTCGGATTTGGCCAGCAGCTTGAAATGCTCGACCGTTGGGGGGGCCGCAAAAAACGCTCCGACGATCGATCGCCATTCGGTAAAAGCGGGTGATTCGCGAAAATCGACGGTTTGGTTTTCCAGCGTGTGCCAGAAAATTTGCAGAATGTAGCGCTCTGGGCTTTCGATGCCTTTGTTGATTTTGTAACCCTTGAAGCCCTTAGCTTTGGAAATCACTTCCTTGACACCGCGCTGGATGGCTTCGTCAAAAGCTGCTTGCTGGCCGGGTTGAATGCGGATATCGGCAAGTTCGAGAATCATGAAAGCTCCTGTCGTTTCAATTTGAATAAGTGCTAACTCTAGCGTCAAATTTTTGAGGGCTCCTGCCAACCTGATCTGGTAGGGCGCCTGCCTGGCGCGAGCGGCTCCACCATGAGCCAGGCGGCAATGCAAATTTGTTTCAGGCTGGCTTAATATGTGTCAAGAGTAACAATGCGTCAGGATGTGCCACGTTTGGTTTGGCGACAGGTCGCGCGGGCGTTCCAGTCGATAAAGCGAGCGTGAACTGAACCGGAAAATGCCATTTCAGCTTATGCTTTCCGCCATGAAACTTCACAACTATTTTCGTTCGTCCGCCTCGTTTCGGGTGCGGATTGCGCTCGAACTCAAGGGCCTGAGTTACGACTACATTGCGGTTCATATTGCCAAAGGCGACCACAAGAAAGAGCCGTATGCCGCGCTTTCGGCCGATACCCTGGTGCCGTTGCTGGATGTGGACGGCGAAAGGCTGTCGCAGTCGATGGCCATCATCGAATATCTGGACGAAAAACATCCAGTGCCAGCGCTATTGCCTGCTGATGCGCTGGGCCGCGCCAAGGTACGGGCACTGGCGCAATCGATTGCGTGCGAGATTCATCCGCTCAACAACCTGCGCGTCCTCAAATACCTGGTGCGCGAGCTCAAGGTCGAGGAAGAAGCTAAAAATACCTGGTACCGACATTGGTGTCGCGAAGGACTGGAGGCTTTCGAGCGGCAACTGGCCCGGTTGCCGGCGTCCATTTATTGCTACGGCAATACCCCGACGCTGGCCGATTGCTGTCTGGTGCCGCAAATCTTCAACGCCGAGCGATTCAATGTTGATTTCGACGGCTTGCCGCGCACCATGGCGGCTTACAACGCCTGCATGGCGCTGCCGGCCTTTCAGCGGGCGCAGCCTTCGGCATGTCCCGACAGCCAGGCCTGATGGTGGTGAATGCTGTTCATCCTGATTGGCTGATTCCGGACTGGCCCGCGCCTGCTGGTGTGCGGGCGGTATTTACCACCCGTGCCGGTGGCATGTCGACAGTGCCTTTTGACAGCCTGAACCTGGGCGACCATGTGGGTGACCTGCCCGCTTCGGTAGCGGCCAACCGGTCCCTTTTGCAATGCGCCACGGGAACCCATGCGGTCTTCCTGAACCAGGTGCATGGTGCCAAGGTGCAGCAGCTTGACTCGGCCATCCCCGATGGCCAGCCTGCCGATGCCTGCGTCACGGCGCAGCGCAAGCTGGCTTGCACCATCATGGTGGCGGACTGCCTGCCGGTGCTGTTGACGACGCAAGAGGGGGGTGTGGTTGCTGCGGCGCACGCCGGCTGGCGCGGTCTGGCCGGTGCCGGTGGGCAAGGCATTCTGGAGTCGGTTTATGAGTCTTTTTCTGCACTGGCGAAGCTTGGACGACCGCATGCAACTATTAAAACAATAGCGTGGCTGGGCCCCTGTATCGGGCCGTCCGCCTTTGAAGTGGGCGCACAAGTCAAAGCCGCATTTGAGGGGGGGCAGCCTGAGGCGGTGCGTTTTTTTATGCCCATCGGGCAGGGCAAGTATCTGGCCAATCTGCCGGCGCTGGCCCGGCTTCGCCTGCGGGCGCTGGGCGTTACGCAGGTTTACGGCAACGATGGCAGCGCGCCTTGGTGCACTGTGGGCAATCCTTCAAGATTCTTTTCCCACCGGCGCGATGCCGGCATCCCTGGCAACGGCTTCGGCACTACCGGGCGCATGGCT
This sequence comes from Polaromonas sp., assembly GCA_039925285.1. GTDB lineage: Bacteria > Pseudomonadota > Gammaproteobacteria > Burkholderiales > Burkholderiaceae_C > Polaromonas. The sequence continues at coordinate 10,071 of JBDSZF010000109.1, read as the reverse complement.
GCCTGCATCTGGCTCGACTGAATGCCTTGCCGGAACCGCACCCGGGCCGGTGGTGGCCATGTGCTGCGCACGCGCTTCAGCTTCCTGTTTTTTGATGGCCTTGTTGCGCGCGGGGGCGCCCATCAGGTAAACCACCAATGCCACAGGACCTGCTCCATAGAGTACAAAGGTGACCAGAGCCCCCAGCAGCGTTCCGTTGCTGTTGGTGGCTTCGGCAATACTCATCATGAGCACGACATACATCCAGGCTATAACGATCAAATACATAAATTCATGCCCTCTCAAAAAATCAAGAGCAAATCCTACGATACTTGAGAAACAAGCAATAACGCAGCAAAAACCGGTACCAAGAGGAGACAACCTTGAATTCTGAACCGAACTGGGCCCAGGCGGCCCAACAAATGCAGGAAACCCTGGGTGCGGGTTTTCAGCAGGCCCTGACTGCCTTGGGAACGGGGCCCGCTCCCGGCTTTCCTCAAATCGATCTTTCTGCATTCAAGCCTCTCAATCAAGATCTGCCCTCGATCAGGTTCGAACAGAGCAAGCTGATGGAGCTTCAGCAACGTTACATTGCAGAGGCATCAGCGCTCTGGAACCAGGGCCTGCAGACCAGCGATTCGGCGCCGGCCGTGGCTGACCGCCGTTTTTCCGATCCGGCCTGGCAGGCCAATCCGGTTTCGAAATTCGTGTCTTCGGCCTACCAGCTCAACGCCAGCGCCTTGATGGGCCTGGCTGAAGCCGTTGAAACCGACGCCAAGACCAAAGCCCGCCTGCGCTTCGCGGTCGAGCAGTGGATGGCGGCTTCGGCGCCCAGCAACTTTCTGGCGCTCAATGCCGAAGCGCAGAAAAAAGCCATCGAAAGCAAGGGCGAGAGCATCGCCAAGGGCCTGCAGAACCTGCTGAACGACATGAAGCAGGGTCATGTGTCCATGACCGATGAGAGCTTGTTTGAAGTCGGGAAAAATGTCGCCACCACCGAAGGTGCGGTGGTGTTCGAAAACGAATTTTTCCAGCTTCTTGAATACAAGCCCCTGACGGACAAGGTTTACGAAAAGCCTTTCCTGCTCGTTCCGCCTTGCATCAACAAGTTCTACATCCTGGATCTGCAGCCCGAAAATTCCTTCATTCGCTATGCCGTCGCCCAGGGTCACCGAACCTTCGTGCTGAGCTGGCGCAATCCGGATCAGTCCATGGCCGGCAAGAGCTGGGATGACTACATCGAGCATGCCGCCATCAAGGCCATCGAAGTCGTGCAGGAAATCACCGGTGCCGACACCCTCAATGCCCTGGGTTTTTGCGTCGGCGGCACGATTTTGGGAACAGCGCTGTCGGTGCTGGCGGCGCGTGGCAAAAAGCCGGTCGAAAGCGCCACGCTGCTGACGTCGATGCTCGACTTTAGCGACACCGGCATCCTGGATATTTTCATTGACGAAACGTCAGTCAAATACCGCGAAGCCGAGATGGGCAAGGGCGGTTTGCTCAAAGGCAAGGATCTGGCATCCACCTTCAGCTTTTTGCGCCCGAACGACCTGGTCTGGAACTATGTTGTCGGCAACTACCTCAAGGGCGAAACGCCGCCGCCTTTCGATCTGCTGTACTGGAACAGCGATTCGACCAATCTGCCCGGTCCTTTCTACGCCTGGTACCTGCGCAACACCTATTTTGAAAACAACCTCATCAAGCCTGGAAAAACCGTGGTCTGCGGTGAAAAAGTGGACCTCGGCACGCTGGACATGCCGTTTTACATTTACGGCTCGCGCGAAGACCATATCGTGCCGATTGGCGGGGCTTATGCCTCCACGCAGGTGCTTCCAGGGAAAAAACGGTTCGTGATGGGCGCATCGGGCCACATTGCAGGTGTGATCAATCCTCCGGCCAAAAAGAAGCGCAGTTACTGGACCAATGAGAACCTGGCCTCCACCCGGTCTGCCGGTGACAAGTATCCTGCCGCTCAAGAGGACTGGCTGAAAGAGGCGAGCGAGCATGCCGGCAGCTGGTGGCCAGACTGGTCAGACTGGCTGCAGGGCCACGGTGGCAAACAGATTGCCGCACCGAAAACCTACGGTAGCCGCAAGTACAAGGCGATCGAACCTGCGCCAGGCCGTTACGTCAAGGTTAAAGTCAAGGCCTGAAAAGTATTATTGAGCGCATTAAGCCCCGGCCCAGGCAAACTTAATCCTTCGATTCGTTCAGTTGAAGTCTGCCATCGGGCAATTTTCCCCAGTTTTTTTAAGGAGAGCAGAATGGAAGAGATCGTTATCGTTTCAGCAGGTCGTACCGCCGTTGGCAAGTTTGGCGGTTCGCTAGCGAAAGTACCTGCCACCGAGTTGGGCGCTGCCGTGATCAAGGCCGTGCTGGAGCGTTCGGGGCTGAATGCTGAACAAATTGGCGAAGTCATCATGGGCCAGGTGCTGGCTGCTGGCGTAGGCCAAAACCCGGCGCGCCAGAGTCTGATCAAGGCAGGCTTCCCCCATGGTCTGCCCGGCCTCACGATCAATGCCGTCTGCGGCTCGGGGCTGAAGGCCGTCATGCTGGCGGCGCAATCCGTGGCTACGGGCGACAGCGAGATCGTGATTGCCGGAGGTCAGGAAAACATGAGCGCTTCGCCGCATGTCCTGAACGGTTCACGCGACGGCCAGCGCATGGGTGACTGGAAAATGGTTGACACCATGATTGTGGACGGCCTGTGGGACGTCTATAACCAGTACCACATGGGCATCACCGCAGAAAACGTTGCCAAGAAGTACAGCATCAATCGCGAAGCCCAGGATGCACTGGCACTTGCCAGCCAGACCAAGGCGGCAGCCGCACAGGATGCGGGCAAGTTCAAGGACGAGATTGTTCCCATTTCGATTCCCCAGAAAAAGGGTGATCCGGTGGTTTTTTCTGCGGATGAATTCATCAACCGCAAAACCAGCGCCGAAGGCCTGGCAGGCTTGCGCCCGGCCTTTGACAAGGCCGGCGGTGTGACGGCCGGTAATGCGTCCGGCCTGAACGACGGCGCTGCCGCCGTCATGGTCATGACCGCCAAAAAAGCCGCTGCTCTAGGCCTTACGCCCTTGGCGCGCATCGCCAGTTACGCCACCTCCGGACTGGATCCCGCCTACATGGGCATGGGCCCGGTGCCCGCATCGACCAAGGCGCTTGCGCGTGCCGGCTGGAAAGCACACGATCTGGATCTGCTCGAAATCAACGAAGCCTTTGCGGCGCAGGCCTGTGCGGTGAATCAGGAAATGGGCTGGGACACCAGCAAGGTCAATGTCAACGGCGGCGCCATTGCCATCGGCCACCCGATTGGCGCGTCCGGCTGCCGGATTCTGGTGACCCTGTTGCACGAGATGGTGCGTCGCGATGCCAAAAAAGGCATTGCCAGCCTGTGTATTGGCGGCGGCATGGGGGTCGCCCTCACACTGGAACGCTGAATATCAGGTAAAAGAAGTTCTTATGCCCATCCCTTGGGCATAAGAAGCTATTGAATTAATAGCAAAATGGTTTCGATAAAAAAGTAATATTTCAAGGAGAATGTAAATGAGCAACAAAGTAGCGTATGTAACGGGTGGCATGGGCGGCATCGGAACGGCGATCTGCCAGCGGCTGGCCAAGGATGGCTTCACGGTCATTGCCGGCTGCGGTCCTACGCGGGATTTCACCAAGTGGCTCGATGAGCAAAAAGCCCTCGGTTATACCTTCCACGCTTCGGTGGGAGACGTCGCTAACTGGGAGTCCACGGTCGCTGCGTTCGACAAGGTCAAGGCAGAGCATGGCCCGGTCAGCGTGCTGGTGAACAACGCGGGCATTACGCGCGATGGCCAGTTCCGCAAGATGAGCAAGGCCGACTGGGATGCCGTGATCTCCACCAACCTCGACAGCATGTTCAATGTCACCAAGCAGGTGATTGACGGCATGGTGGAGGCCGGTTTCGGACGCGTCATCAATATCTCGTCTGTCAATGGCCAGAAAGGCCAGTTTGGCCAGGTGAACTATTCCACCGCCAAGGCCGGCCTGCATGGCTTCACCATGGCGCTGGCGCAGGAAGTCGCATCCAAGGGCGTGACCGTCAACACCGTGAGCCCGGGCTATATCGGTACCGACATGGTCAATGCGATCCGTCCTGACGTGCTGGAGAAGATTGTCGCGAGCGTGCCCGTCAAGCGGCTGGGCAAACCGGAAGAGATTGCTTCCATCATTGCCTGGATCGCATCGGATGAAGGCGCTTATTCCACGGGGGCTGATTTCTCGCTCAATGGCGGCTTGCACATGGGCTGATTGCCGGGCGGCCTGGTTGCCGCCGTAGGCCGAAAAAAAACCCGCCAGATGGCGGGTTTTTTTTTGGCCCAGCGTCGCTTATTTCTTTGGTGTGCTTGCGGCAGGCTTGGCCGCATCAGCCTTTTCGTCAGCGCTGGCTTTCTTCGCGTCGGCCTTTGCCTGCTTGGCGTCGGTTTTCTTTTCTTCAGCCTTGACTGCCGTAGGTTGTGCATCTTTTTTTGCCGCGGGTGCCGCGCCCTTGTAGCTGGCGCCGCCCACGGTCATCCCTTCAGCGGAAAATTTGGCGGCATTCTTGTCGCCGACACCCTTGACGCGCTCGATGAAGTCGTTCCAGTCCTTGAATTCACCTTTTTTGCGCTCGTCCACAATCTTGCCTGAGATTCCCGGACCGATGCCCTTGATTCCGTCGAGATCGGCTGCCGTGGCCTTGTTGATATCTACAGCGGCAAAAGAAACCGCCATATACATGGCGGCAAAAAATGCGAGAAACTTCTTGAACATGGGAGGACTCCTCAAAAAATTGGATGAAAACCACAGGCGTGACCAGCCTGGGAATTCAGGAGGTCTTTGCTGATAACGGTTTGCTTTCGCGCTGCGTTGACCTTCCATCAAGGTCTTTTGGCAGGATAACCCTTGGAGTCCCGGACAGGCTGGCTAATTTTTTTCGCCGTTCAGCCACTGCATGTACTCTGCCACGCCTGACTGGACGTCCGCGAAGGCATGCTGGCAACCTGTCGCGCGCAGCGCGCTGAGGTCGGCCTGCGTGTAGCTCTGGTACTTCCCCACCAGGGCATCGGGGAAATTGATGTAATCAATCATGCCGCCGCGTACCGCGTCTTCGAGGCTCAAGGGAGCGGCGTTCTGTGCTTTTCGCAAAGTGTTGACGACGGCCAGCGCAACGTCGTTGAAGGGTTGTGCCCGTCCGGTACCGAGGTTGAAGATTCCGGATTTTTCGGGGTGGTCAAAAAACCAGAGGTTCACCGCCACCACGTCGTCGATAAAAACGAAATCCCGCCTCTGAGCGCCAGCGGCGTAGCCGCCGTAATCGCCAAACAGCTTGACCTTGCCCTCGGCCTGAAACTGGTTGAACTGGTGAAAAGCCACGCTGGCCATGCGGCCCTTGTGCTGCTCGCGGGGGCCATAGACGTTGAAGTAGCGAAAGCCGGCGACCTGGGTCTGCGCCTTTTCGAAGCGGGCGCCTAGTTCACGGCGCATGCGCTGGTCAAACAGCAGCTTGGAGTAGCCGTAAACATTGAGCGGCTTCTCGAAATCGGGCGATTCGCTGAAAGTGTCCGAGCCGCCATAAGTAGCGGCCGACGACGCATACAGCAGGCGTGTGTTTTGGCTCTGGCAGGAACGAAATAAATCACACGACAGCGTGTAATTGTTGGCCATCATGTATTTTCCGTCCAGTTCCATGGTGTCGCTGCAGGCCCCTTCATGAAAGACTGCCTCAACCTGGCCGAAAGCACCGGCAGAAAATTGGCCGTAAAAGTCGCCTGCATCCATATAGTCAGCGATTTTCAGGTCGGCCAGGTTGCGAAATTTATCGCCTTGGGTCAGGTCATCGACCGCAATGATCTCATCAATGCCACGGGCATTGAGTCCCTTGACCAGGTTGCTGCCGATGAATCCGGCGGCGCCGGTGACTACGATTTTCATGGGAAATTTCCTCAGGGTTCGGTGTGCGCAGAGATCAGGGGGCCGCGAAGAGTTCGCTGTAGTTGACGGTGGCGGTGCCGAACTTGCCCACGACAATGCCGGCGGCCCGGTTGGCAATCGGAACTGACTCGCGCAAGCTCATGCCTGCCGCCACCATGGTGGCCAGTGTGGCAATCACGGTGTCGCCAGCGCCGGTGACGTCAAACACCTCCCTGGCCACCGTGGGCACATGCAGCTCGCCCTCGGCATCAAACAGGGTCATGCCTTCTTCGCTGCGGGTCACCAGCACAGCCTGCAGGTCAAGCGTGACGCGCAGCTGATGGGTCTTGGTGCGCAGTTCGGCTTCATCACTCCAGGGGCCAATCACCTGTTCCAGTTCTGCGCGGTTGGGGGTGATGACGCTGGCGTTCCTGTAACGTGCGAAGTCTGAACCCTTGGGATCGACCAGCACCACCTTGCCTGCAGCGCGTGCCTGGGCAATCATGGTCACGATGTGCGCCAGCCCGCCCTTGCCGTAGTCCGAAAACAGCACCGCATGGTGCTGCGGATAGAGTTTTTCAAAGGTGGTGGACTGGGACGCCAGCACTTCGTGCTCGGGCATGTTTTCAAAATCCAGGCGCAGCAACTGCTGCTGGCGCCCGATCACTCGCAGCTTGACGGTGGTTTTAAGCTTTGCATCGCGGCCAAAATAGGGCGTGATGCCGGTCCTGGCCACCAGGGATTCCAGCGTGTGACTGGCTTCATCCTCGCCCACCACGCTCAGCAGCGAAGCCTGCGCACCCAGCGTCACGATGTTGTAAGCCACGTTGGCGGCCGCGCCAATGCGTTCTTCAGTGCGCGTCACCCGTACGATAGGGACGGGCGCCTCGGGTGAGATCCGGTCCACCGCGCCGTACCAGTAGCGGTCAAGCATGGCGTCTCCGACCACCAGAACGCGGGCAGAGGCAAGAGTCGAAGGAGTCATTGTCAAGGTCATCTTGTGCAGGGGGGCGGTTTACAGCTCTTCAATGCGGCGCGCGGGATAGCTGTCCCAGGCCTGGCAGCCAGGACAGTGCCAAAAATGCTGGGTTGCCTCAAAGCCGCAAGCGGCACATCGGTAGCGCATCAAGGGTTTGGTCGCCTGGTCAAGAGCGCGCTGCACCAAGGCATGATGATGTTCATCCTGAAGTTTTTCGCCCGCAATCCATTTGCCCGCAGCCACCAATGAGACTTCCCGCTCCAGATGCTGGACATACCACTGGCGCGCCATGGCCGGGTCTTTTTCAAGTTTGACGATGGCCTCAATCACATCAATCGACGGTGCCTGGGCATAACTGGCTTTCAATAGTGCCAGCGTGGCTTGCTGCTCGCCGCTGTTCTGGGCAATGTTGGCCAAAAGACCCGCAGCCAGCGGCAGGGCCTGGGGGGCGGCCGTGGGTAGCTTGAGCAGGGTCTGTAAAGCCTCCTGCGCCTGGCCCAACTGGTTTTGCAGCTTGGCCAGATCAATCAGCGGTCGGGCAGAGGCGGGCGCCATGGCTGCGGCCTGCGTCAGCTTATCGAGTGCCTTTGCGGTATCGCCTGTTGCTGCAGAAGAACTGGCCTGCTCGCACAGGTAATGGGCCTGCCGGGTGCTGAAACTGCCGTGGCTGGAACTGCCCAGCCGGGATGCAATTTCAGTGGCATTCGCCCAGTCGCGTGAGCGTTCGTAAATGGACAACAACGCAAGCCGGGCTTCTTCTTCAAATGGCGTGCCTTCAAGTTTTCGCAGAGCGGCTTCGGCGCGGTCGAGCAAACCGGCCTTCAGAAAGTCAAGTGCCAGTGCATGCTGGGCGCGTTCGCGTTCGGGCTGGGTCAAATCACCGCGCGACATCAAATGTTCATGCACGCGTACAGCGCGTTCGTATTCGCCACGCCGGCGAAACAGGTTGCCCAATGCAAAGTGCAATTCGGAGGTGTCGGGATCGTTCTGGACGGCTTCAATGAAGGCGTCAATGGCCTGATCCTGCTGCTCGTTGAGCAGGAAATTCAAACCCTTGAAATAGGCCTTGGGGGCTTGGCGGTTCTCGATACGCAGCTGCCTCAGGTCCAGGCGGGAGGCCAGCCAGCCCAGTGTGAAAGCGAGCGGAAACCCGAGTAAAACCCAGGTGAAATCAAATTCCATGGTGGACCGAGACGGAGTTATTGTGGGCTTCCTCTGGCAAAGCGCCGGAAGCATGGGGCAGGGCGGTTTTGCGTTTTTTCCACCAGCGCGGCATCATCACAAGAACGCCCAGTGCCAGTCCGCAAGCAAAGGTGACCAACACTACCAGCACCAGGGGTGCTTGCCACAAGGTGCCAAAAAAGAAATGCACTGCAACCGTTTGCTGGTTATTCAATGCAAAAGCAAAAAGCGTAAAAAAAATGGCTGCCTTAAGCAGCCACATCAGGTATTTCACTGGCGATCCCCGGAAAGTGGTCTGGCGATTGTAGCCAGACCACCGGGGAAAACCTTAAGACCTCAGCTCGAAAGCGTGACCTTCAGCAATTCGTCGGTTCGCGCATCAACAGCTTCCCGCAATGCCTTGCCTGGTTTGAAATGAGGAACCCTTTTTTCAGGAATCGCAACGCTCTCTCCAGACCGGGGATTGCGTCCCATGCGGGGCGGCCGCCGGTTGATGGAAAAGCTGCCAAAGCCCCGGATTTCAATCCGGTTGCCGCGTACCAGCGTGTCGCTCATGGCATCAAGAAGCGTCTTGACGGCATATTCGGCATCGCGGTGCGTCAACTGGCTGAATCGGGCTGCCAGTTCTTCTACTAAATCGCTTCGGGTCATCCGGAATTATCTGGTTGGGGACAGAGCACATGGGCAGCAAGCCGCGTCATGTGGACTGTCCCGCTAGATTACTTGGATTCGCTGCTGTCCAGCTTGGCGCGCAGCAGGGCACCCAGGCTGGTCAGGCCGGCGCTTTCGCGCGAAGACTGCTGGCTCAGCGAAGCCATGGCTTCCTGCTGGTCAGCGTTGTCCTTGGCCTTGACCGACAGCTGGATGTTGCGGGTCTTGCGATCCACGTTCACCACGACGGCCGAGACTTCATCGCCTTCCTTGAGCACGTTGCGTGCGTCTTCCACGCGGTCACGGCTGATTTCGCTGGCGCGCAGGTAGCCCACGATGTCTTCGCCCAGATCGATCTCGGCGCCCTTGGCGTCAACCGTTTTGACCTTGCCGGTCACAATCGCGCCCTTGTCGTTGATCGACACGAAGGTGGTGAACGGGTCGGAATCGAGCTGCTTGATGCCCAACGAGATGCGCTCGCGGTCGACATCGACAGCCAGCACGATGGCTTCGACTTCCTGGCCCTTTTTGTAGTTGCGAACTGCGGCTTCGCCGGTCTCGTTCCACGACAGGTCGGACAGGTGTACCAGGCCGTCGATGCCGGCAGCCAGGCCGACGAACACGCCGAAGTCGGTGATCGACTTGATCGGGCCCTTGACGCGGTCGCCGCGCTTGGTTTCCACGGCAAATTCCTGCCATGGGTTGGCCTTGCACTGCTTCATGCCCAGGGAGATGCGGCGCTTGTCTTCGTCGATTTCCAGCACCATGACTTCGACTTCGTCGCCCAGGGCCACGAGCTTGCTCGGTGCCACGTTCTTGTTGGTCCAGTCCATCTCGGACACGTGGACCAGGCCTTCGATGCCCGGCTCGAGTTCCACAAACGCGCCGTAGTCGGCAATGTTGGTGATCTTGCCGAACAGGCGGGTGCCTTGCGGGTAGCGGCGGTTCACGCCCATCCATGGGTCGTCGCCCATCTGCTTCAGACCCAGCGAGACGCGGTTTTTCTCGGTGTCGAACTTCAGGATCTTGGCCACGATTTCCTGGCCAGCCGTCACCACTTCGCTCGGGTGACGCACGCGGCGCCATGCCATGTCGGTGATGTGCAGCAGGCCGTCGATGCCGCCGAGGTCAACGAAGGCACCGTATTCGGTGATGTTCTTGACGATGCCCTTGACGGCAGAGCCTTCCTTCAGGGTTTCCATCAGCTTGGCGCGCTCTTCGCCCATGCTGGCTTCGACCACGGCGCGGCGGCTCAGCACCACGTTGTTGCGCTTGCGGTCGAGCTTGATGACCTTGAATTCCATGGTCTTGTTCTCGTACGGAGACAAGTCCTTGATGGGGCGGGTGTCGAT
>JBDSZF010000108.1:0-5325 GCA_039925285.1 Polaromonas sp. | reverse complement strand
CAAAGTGGTGAGCAAGTTCGACAGATGCTGTTTGCCATGACCAAAGTTGTGCGTGAGGTGATAGCCCTGGTTTTTGAGCGTGTTGTTGTTCTCATTCTCGATTTTCCAGCGCGTTCTTGCTGCCACGGCGATCTCGGCCACATTGGCAGGGGTGATGGTGTGCGAGGTGGCCCACGCGCAGTAGAAAACGACCTCACCCTGGGCGTCGGTGGTGCTCAGTTCGCACCAGTTGACCATGAGCGCATCATCGCTGTCGCGCAAGGGCACAAGGTTGACGTAGGCGTAGCTGTCGGTGAACCGCTGCGTGCCGATCTTGCGCTCACGCTGCACGGTGTGACGTTGGCCGATGCGAGCCAAGTCGCTCACCCACTCATAAAGCAGCTCGTGTGACTGGGGCTTGCACGTCACGATGAAGTTCATGTTTTGGGCTAATACCGCCTGCAAAAACGGCTGGTGGCAATACAAGTCATCGCCCAGCAGCGTGCAGCCCCAAGGCGCGTAGCGCGGTGCCTGCTGGAGCAGCCAGCGCTTGGCCGCATTGACCTCGCAGTCTTGCTTGTCGTGCCCATCCTGGGGTTGCACAAACTCTGGCGGCAGCGGGACAACTTGCGCTTTGCCTGGCGCCACGATCACCGGCGTGATGACCGTGTGGCGGTGCAGTGTTTTGCCATTTTTGAGTTTTTGGGTGCTGCAACTCGGGCAACTGATTTTTTCAGAGGCAAAAACATCAGTTCCATCAAGGGCGATCAGCAACTGATTCTTGAGCACCCGAAAGTCCTCCAGATAGCCAGTCTCATACAGACTTTGTCCGATGTCGGCCATCAGAGGATAGACCTGTTGGGGCGCTACGGGCGCGAGCAGGTTGCGGATTTGGTTGTCGCCGGGAATTTTGTGGACGCCAAAAATCGTTTGTGCGTTGCTTTTTCCACCGCCTTGCTCGATGCGCTTTTGAGCATCCAAAAACGACGGGCTCTGGGTAAAAAACACCGAAAACGCGCTCAATGCCGCATCGCAGACGCCATAGCGCTGGTTGTTTCCCCCTTTGCGGATATCCGTGAACTGCTCAAAGGTCGTGCGAAGCCTGTATGTGATACCGCTCATACTCAGATCCACAGGGGGTTTTGATACTTTTACTGCTGCTGCCACGCTTTTCTCTTCTGTTGTCAGCGTATGACTTTAGCGCAGGGAATTCAAATTGAGAATTGCTGGCCTGACCCTGGCGCTGCTGCCGGCCTGACCGGAACTTCGCCATCTGCCAGGCCGGCCGCGCGCAGCCCCTGCGGCACGCGCCCATCCCGTCTACCCTGCGGTTGATATTTGCAGCTCTGGCCGCTTGTGCCCCTTGACGAAAAGCAGCGCCGACTTGCTGGTCCGGCCGTAATTTCGGCGGGCACCTTTCTGGTAGCCTCGCCTGCATGTCTGTTTCTCTTTCCCCGGCGCCCGGCGCGCCACACCTGAAAACCCCTTTTATTGCGCTGGCGGGTCCCACGGCTTCCGGTAAAACCGCTAGCGCGCTGGCCATCGCCCGGTATTACCCGGTCGAGATCATCAGCGTCGATTCAGCCCTGGTCTATCGCGGCATGGACATCGGTACGGCCAAGCCGAGTGCCGATGAGCTGGCCGCCGTAAAGCATCACCTGATCGACATTCGCGACCCGCTGAACGCCTACAGCGCCGCCGAATTCGTGCGGGATGCGCAGCGATTGATCGAGGACATCAGCGCGCGTGGCAAGCTGCCGCTGCTGGTCGGCGGCACCATGCTCTATTTCAAGGCGCTGTTTGACGGCCTCGACGACATGCCCAAGGCCGACCCGGCGGTACGCGCCGTGCTGGCCAGCGAGGCGGCCGCAAAAGGCTGGCCGGCGCTGCATTACGAACTGGCGCAGGTAGACCCGGTCACGGCCGCGCGACTGGCGCCCCATGATTCGCAGCGCATCTCGCGGGCGCTGGAGGTGTTCCGGGTATCCGGCCAGCCGCTGTCGTTTTTTCACCAGCGAAACGCTGCTAAAAATAACGCGGACAGCGAACAACCGGCAAGCGCTACCCCCCTTATTTCCCTGGAACCGGCAGATCGCGCCTGGCTGCACGGCCGCATTGCCCAGCGTTTTGATGCCATGCTGGCGGCGGGTTTTCTGGATGAAGTCAAGGCCCTGCGGGCGCGCGGCGACCTGACGCCCGATCTGCCTTCGATGCGCTGCGTCGGCTACCGCCAGGCCTGGGAGGCACTGGACGGCAGCAGCCCCATGAACGAGCTGCGCGACAAAGGCATTTTTGCCACACGCCAGCTGGCCAAGCGGCAGATCACCTGGCTGCGCTCCATGCCGCAGCGGCGCGTGGTGGCCTGCGATGCGCCGGACGCGCTGGAACAGGTTCTTGATCTGGTCAAGGCTCGCACAGTGGCGTTCCAATGAGCCTGAAAATCAGCCAGCTCGGCAAGCGCTACGGCGATACGGCCGTGTTCAGCCATGTCACGCTGGACGTGGCGCCCGGCGAATTCATCGCCATCGTCGGCGAGTCGGGCGTCGGCAAGTCCACGCTGCTCAACTGCATGGCCGGACTGGACAGCTGGGATGAAGGCACGCTCATGCTCAACGGCGTGGACCTGGGCGCCATGAGCGATGACCAGCGCGCCCTGCTGCGCCGCCGCCATGTGGGCTTTGTTTTCCAGGCCTTTCATGTGCTGCCGCATCTGGATGTGGCGCAAAACGTGGCGCTGCCGCTGCTGCTGCTGAGGGAGCCCGACGATGCGCGGGTGCAAGCCATGCTGGATGCCGTCGGACTGGGTGGCCTGGGCGCGCGACTGCCACAGCAATTGAGCGGCGGCCAGTTGCAGCGCGTGGCGATTGCGCGCGCGTTGGTGCATCGGCCCGGCCTGCTGCTGGCCGATGAGCCGACCGGCAACCTGGACCCGACCACCGCCGCCAGGGTGATGGACGCGCTGGTGGCCCAAACCCGGGAACACCGCGCTTCGATGGTGCTCGTGACGCATTCAGAGGCGGCGGCTGCCCGGGCGGACCGGGTGCTGCACCTCACCGCACAGGGTATTCAGGCCAAGGCCTGAATCCAGGCCAGGATCTGGCTAAAAATAACCTCCCGATTTCCAGAGGAGTGCTGTGCCCGGCTGCGTCAACCCGGCCGGACTGTTCAGCGCTTGAGCAAGGCTTTGAGCGCGTTCTGCACGCGTCGGGCATTGCCGGCGTCAAATTCGGCGGCCAGCACCCTGGCCGCGTCTTCACCCCAGGTTTCCAGCGGTGCTGGCGCATTGCGTCGGGTCAGCAATTGCAGTTGCAGCATGCGGCGCGCGCTGATGTGCTCGGCGGGCGTCGGCAGTTCGGCGGCGATTTCGAGGCGCAACAGCGCTTCAGATGCATCCTTGCCAGCCGGTTCGCCCAGCGCCTTGACCCAGCTGTTGCGCACCGCAGGCGTGACCTGTTTTCCCAGTTCCTGAACGGCAGGCAGTTGCGCCGGGTCGCGCTTTTCCCAGGCGGTGAGCAAATTCGTCAGCACTTCGCCGTGGGCCTGCATGGCGAGCTTTTTCAGTGCCTGGTTGGCGGCTTCAAACGCTTCGCGCTGGGCGCGGAAAGCGGCATCGCCCAGGCGCGGGCCGCGCTCTTCAAAGGCCGGGCGGTCGCTGAAACGCTCGGCGCGCTCAGTGCGCTCGGCGCGGTAGGGTTCGAACTTGTTGTCGGTGCTCGAACGCGGGCCGCCTGGCTTGCTGCCAGGACGTGAATCCTTGCGGTCGCCAAACTTGCCACCCCGGCCAGCGGCTGCGGGTTCTGCCTTGCGCATGCCCGGGCGGTCATCACCGCGCATGGCGACGATGGGCTTGGCAGACGGTTTCGGTGCGGGTGCCGGTTCGGCGGGCGGGCTGGCGGGCTGCGCGGATTCGGCAAACTCGACAGGTGCGGCTTCAGCCGACGGATTGCCGTCCACATCGACAAAAGCGGGCGGCGCCTGATCTGCCGCAGTGGCGACGTTTTCTGTCGCTGCCTGCGCTGCAGCCTGCTTTTCTTCGGCAACCGGTGCAGCGGCGGTAGCTGCATGGGCGGCAGCGACTTGCCCGCGCACGGCGGCTTCCAGCGCCTTGGCGCTAGCATGGATCTTTTGCGCATCGCCGCTGGCGGTGGCCAGCTCGACGGCCTTGGCGGCTTCGAGCACATAACGGTCGTGTTCGCCCAGCGCGGCGGCGGCTTTTTCACGCTCGACGGTCTTGCGCTGGAAGGCGTCGTCAATCGGCTTGCGGAAAGCGTCCCAGAGCTTTTGCTCCTGCTTGCGCTCGATCGGCACGCTTTGCGCTTCATGCTGCCAGCGCTGCTGCAGCGACTTGACGGCGTCGATGCGCAGCTGCGGCTCGGCGCCCAATACTTGCGCTTCCTCGATCATGGCGCGGCGGCGGGCCAGGCTGGCGGCGCGGGCGGCGGTCAGGCCGGCATCGGCCTGGTCCATGGCGGCTTTCCAGACCGGCTGGATTTCGGCAAAGGCCTTTTCGCCCAGATGGCCGGCTTCGCGCCATTTGTCGACAAAGCCGTTCAGGCTGCGGATATGGTGCTTCCAGTCGGTGTTGTCCTTGTGCGCTTGGCCCCAAGCCAGCACTTCATCAATCAAGGCCTGGCGCTGGGCCTTGTGGGCCTCGGCTTGTTCCTTGGCCTTTTCAAGCCAGGCTTCGACCACTTTATGGGCCTCGTTGCAGGCCTCGTCAAAACGCTTCCACAGCGCGTGGTTGGGCGTGCCACCCTGGTCGCTGGTTTTCCACTGTTCGCGCATGTTGCGCAGGGCATCCTGCTGCTTGCGTCCGCCCAGCGGCTTGGCCAGCAGCGCTTCGGCCTTGACAACCAGTTCTTCGCGGATCTGGTCGGCACGCCAGCGCTGCCAGCCTTCGAGTTCGCCGGCAGCCGTCAATGCGGCATGGGCAGCGGCTTCAAGCTTGCTGTCGATGTTGCGGATATTTTCCTTGAGGGCCTGGCGCAGGTCAGCGGCGACCTTGGGCGTGGACTTGCCGTGGCCTTCGGTGACTTCATGCTCGAGTTTGGCGAGCGCTTCCTGCACGATGGCCGAAGCTTTCGCGCGCAGTTCATTGAGGGCGGACGGCTCCATCCTGGTCTTGGGACCACGCGCTGGCACGCTGCCCTCAGCGGCGGTAGCTTCGGATTTGGAGGTTGGCAGGCCACGTGCGGCGCGCAACTCATCGGCCCAGACCGGCACGGCGGGCAGTGGCGCGGTGGCATCTTCGGCGGCTTTGACCGTCAGCGCCAATGCGCCCTGGAAAGCCTCCCAGACGGCCAGCAACTGGGCACGCGAGGCGTCGAGCAGCGGCGGAAATTTGGC
>JBDSZF010000107.1:0-12424 GCA_039925285.1 Polaromonas sp. | reverse complement strand
CTACCCAACATGACCCATTGCCAGGAACCCCGAAGAAATCCGGGGCACGTAAAACCACTGCCAAAAGCACTGCCCCCGCAAGCCAGCGACTGCAGGCGTACCAGCTTCATGTCGCGCTTGAAGGCGTCCACCCCAAGGTGTGGCGCCGGCTGCTGGTGCCCGTCACGATCAAGCTGCCCTTGCTGCATGCCGCGCTCCTGGAGGGCATGGGCTGGAGCGGTGGCCATCTGCATGAGTTTGTGTTTGCCGATGAGCGCTACAGCGCTCGCTATCCTGGGTGGGACATGCTGGAAGATGTGCAGGATGAGTCAAGCGTCACCCTGCAACAGGCGCTGGGTACGCGCAAGACCTTCACCTACGTTTATGACTTTGGGGACGACTGGTGCCACAAGGTCAAGGTGGAAAAAATCATCCCGCTGGATGCACCCCTGTCGCTGGCGGTTTGTCTGGACGGAAAAAACGCCTGTCCGCCCGACGATGTTGGCGGCCCCCCAGGCTATGAAGAATTTCTGCAAGCCCTGGCAGACCCGGCCCACCCCGATCATGAAGACCTCACCGAGTGGATTGGCGGCTCATTTGACCCGGCCGAGTTCAGCGTTGCCGAGGTCAATGCGCGGCTGAAACCGGCCGCGACCTGAAACGCTTTGCCCCCAGAGCCTGCCGGCTGACGCCCCAGCCAGAGGGCAATGCGCCCTTCAATGCAGCAAGCTGACAGCCATACCCAGGCGCGTAGCCGCCGCCGTCAGGCGCTTGTCAAGCGTCCACAGCACGCAGCCCGGTGTCAGGCGCACGCTGGCCAGCAAACACACATCGACATAGCCAAGGCCCAGACCGTGCAAAGCATGGGCGCCAATGAAACCGAGCACTTCTTCTGCGCTGGCCACGCACGCCTGGGGCAGGTTTTGCAGGGCATCGAGGATCGTGGCGCGCTGCTGCAAGCTGCCCAAGGCCAGCTCACCCAGAACGGAAGGATGCGACAGCACCTGCCCGCGCTGGAGCAGACCGGCCAGTTCGCTGTTGCCGCGCTGCAGATGCTCAACCCACACGCAGGTGTCCACCAGAACCATCAGAACTCAGCCTTGCGCGGGACGGCGGGGAATCGGCTGGAGCAAGGGCTCGGTGCCGCCCAGCAAGGCCAGCCGGCGCGCACTCTCGCGCTCGATCAGGGCTTTCAGGGCTTCTCGCACCAGGGCGGATTTCTCTTTCAGGCCGGTATAACTCTCGGCTTTTGCCAGCAGCTCATCGTCCAGGGACAGTGTGGTTCGCATGGTGAATGACTCCTTGAGGTAGAGTGAAAATGACAGGAAGCATCCATACTAGCATCATCTGATGATTATTTATGTGCCTATCTTGTCCCGGCAGCGCATCGGGCTTGCAAGTACTGCACAAGCAAGCTAGGGCAACATCTCTAATAATTGCCGCAGTGCAACAAAAACTCCTCGCGCCCTCGGGTTTTCCCTATAATTCAAATCATGTTGCACTGCAACATAAACAATCCGACACGGCATTGGCTGTGCAGGAACCCGATTTGCCCAGTTAACCCAGAAAGCCGATATGAACAACGCCGCCGAACAATTCATCGCCACGAACAAAGCCCATCTGCAAGCGCTGACAGACCTGACAACCCAGGCTTTTTCCGGTGTCGAAAAGCTGGTCGAGCTGAACATGGCCGCCTCCAAGGCTGCCTTGAGCGAGTCCTTCACCCATGTCCAGACCGTCATGGCGATCAAGGACCCCAAAGAGCTGCTGGCTCTGCAATCCGGCCTGCTCAAGCCCATGGCCGACAAGTCTGCAGCCTATGCGCAGCACCTGCAAACCATCGTGACCGACAGCGGCGCGGAATTCACCAAAACCGTGGAAGCCAAGACGGCCGAAGCGCAAAAGGCGTTTGGCGGCTTGCTGGAAAACCTGACCAAGAACGCGCCTGCCGGCAGCGAAACCGCTGTGGCCGCTTTCAAGGATGCGCTGAGCGCCGGTCAAAATGCCTTTGAGTCGGTTCAGACCGAAACCAAAAAAGCGGTTGAAACGGCTCAGTCGAACTTCAAGGCCGCAGCCACCCAGGCATCCGACGCCGTCAAGAAAGCCACCAAGTCAGCCTGATGCTGCACTGCCTTCGGGCAGTCACCCGCCAACGGCGCCCTCGGGCGCCGTTGGCGTTTCATGGCCAGAACCCACGCTGCCCGGGCTTCCTCGGTGGCCACAAAGCCATCCTGAACAAGGACATGCGGCCCGTACACTTTCAGCACCTTGTGATGGAAAGTGCCCCGTATGCCCATTGAATCCAACCCCGCCTGCGTGCGGCAGTTTCGACAAATCCTGCTGTGGCCCTTGCGCCTGATGCCGGTTCGGGGTTCAGAGGGCCAGCAGGCCAAGCCCTGGCAACTTCTGGCGGACATGGGCGAGGCCTCGCCCTGGCGTGAAGTGGTGGATGAATACACCGGCGGCAGCGGTCGTTTCAAGGAACGCCACTACAACGAATTCGTGAGCTTTTTGCCCTTTGTGCAGCGATTCCTCTACGGCGAAGGGCGCCCCAAAGGCAGGGAGGCGACGGCAGGCTCGCCGATGCGGGTGTTTCGCCGCAGCGACGTCAGCGCCATGCGCGCGGTGCCGCACCCGGGAGCGCCGCCGGTCACGCTCGACATCGCCCATGTGGACCTTTACTTTTTCCTCGACGTGGACCTGGTGCTGCTCAATGTCGAGGTCAGCGCCAGCGACCTGACGCTGGCCCAGGCGCAGGACTTGCTGTACCGCTTTGGCCGGGGCTATCCGGCAAGCTGGGACGCTGACGGCAATGCGCAGCACTGCCTGCTTGACGCCGAGTGGCTGGGCCACGAGGGCCAGGTGCTGGCCCGGTCGGATGCCAGCCAGCGCGACCTTTTCATGGCCCATGTCAGCAGCCACCGCGCGCCCCGTGTCGCCGCCCACTGGGCGTGGCTGCTGCAGCCCCTGGTGGGCGACCATTCCGGCCAGGCCGGAAACTTGCGCTATCGGCAAATTGAGTACTACCGGATGCCGCAACTGGCCTTTCTGGCACTGGACAACCCGCAGGCACTGAGCCGCAGCGACTTGATCCGCCTCGGTCTGGTGACCGGACCGGCAGCGTCAGGCAATGACACCCGCCTGCCTTATGCCGAAGAGCACGTGGCCGACTTCGAAAAGCGCTATTGCTACGACCGTTTCTGGACCTCCAGCGGCGCCGCGCCCAACACGCGTTATCTGTGTACCGGGCATACGCTGCTGGTGCTGGGCGATGCGCGGAGCCCGTTTTTTGTCTGCCCGGAACGCGGCGTTCTGGCGCAGTTCCGGCACCAGCATTTCCTGCTGTTCCTGATTGCCCATTTCCAGCAGGCAGCCTTGCTGATGTTCTCGGACCGGCTGGCCGAAGCCCTGAAAAACCTGGACATTGCCGACGCCGCCAGCGTGCGCCGCTTCAAGCGCACGATACGCGACAGCTTTGCCGGATTTTTGCGCTTCACGCACCGCTACTGGTTTCATGAGGTGTCCGAACAGGCCCAGGTACGCGCCCTGTTTCGCATGTGCTCCAGTCATCTTGAGCTGGACCCCCTGTACAAGGAGGTCAAGGAACGGATTGCCGAAATGAACCAGTACCTGGACGCTGACAGCCTGCGCCGCCAGGCCAATACCGTGGTGCGGCTGACGGTCGTGACCATCTTTGGCCTGATCGGCACGGTGACCACCGG
Source organism: Polaromonas sp. (assembly GCA_039925285.1). GTDB lineage: Bacteria > Pseudomonadota > Gammaproteobacteria > Burkholderiales > Burkholderiaceae_C > Polaromonas. The sequence goes on along the minus strand of JBDSZF010000107.1, from coordinate 8,723 downwards.
CTTTCTGGGCATGAATTTGCTGGCCGAGGCCGAAGCCCCGCTGAGCCGCAAACTGGCAATTTTTGCCATCGTCTTTGTGCTGACCATGGCATTGACCATCTACACCATGGTCAAGTCAAAACGCTTGTCGGACTTCCTGGATGTGCTGTCGGACGAACGCGCCAGCCCCTGGCAAAAAGTCAAGGCGCTGGCGCTGGTGTGGGGGCGCCCCGGGGATTGAAGAAGGCCGGTTTTTAAGCCTCGCCTAAGCTGCACACTCCAGACTCTGCGACTTCAAGGAAAACCCCATGCGCCTATTGCTGGTTGAAGACGACGCCATGATCGGCGAGGCGGTGCTGCAGGTGCTGCGCGCCGAGCATTACGCGGTGGACTGGGTGCGCGATGGCGCCATGGCCGACGCTGCACTGCGCAGCGAACAGTACGACCTGGTGCTGCTTGACCTGGGCCTGCCCAGGCGCGACGGACTGGAAGTGCTTCGCGCTTTGCGGGCCCGGCGCAATCCTGTTCCGGTGCTGGTCGCCACTGCCCGCGATGGGGTAGCCGAGCGCATTGCCGGCCTTGATGCCGGCGCTGACGACTACCTGGTCAAGCCTTACGACATTGACGAGCTGCTGGCCCGCATTCGCGCCCTGCTGCGCCGCAGCGCCGGCCGGGGCGAGCCGGTGTTCGAGCACAAGGGCGTGAGCCTGAACCCGGCCACCCGCGAAGCCACGGTGCATGGCCAGCCGGTGTCGCTGTCGGCGCGTGAATGGGCCGTGCTTGAGCCACTGCTGGCCCGGCCTGGCATGGTGCTGTCGCGCGTCCAGCTCGAAGAAAAACTGTTCAGCTGGAAGGACGATGTCAGCAGCAACGCGGTGGAAGTCTATATCCACGGCGTTCGCAAAAAACTCGGCAATGAATTCATCCAGACCGTTCGCGGCCTGGGTTATGTGGTGCCGAAAGAATGAAGCGCACGCACTCGCTGAGGCGGCGGCTGCTGTGGTTTGTGCTGGTGGCGATTTTGCTGGCGGCGGTACTGCAGGCCGTCACGGCTTACCGGGGTGCGCTGCGGCAGGCCGATGCGATGTTTGATGACCACTTGCAGCAGATGGCGCGGTCACTGCGCGGCGGCATTCCGCCCGGACTGCCGCAGGCCGGAGAGGGGGACGATTCTGGCTATGACCTGTATGTGCAGATCTGGGGCCAGGACGGCACGCAGATTTTCCGCTCCACCCGCTCGGCCCTGCCGCCGCGTGCGGTGCTGGGGTTTTCAGATGTTGAAGCGCACGGCAACCGCTACCGGGTGTACACGCTGCAAACGCCGCTGCAAACCGTGCAGATCGCGCAAGACCTGAGTGCCCGCACCGCCAGAGCCCGCGCACTGGCGCTGCGGGCGGTGCTGCCGTTTGCCTGGCTCACGCCGCTCTTGATGCTGGCGGTCTGGTGGATCATCAAGCGCTCGCTGGCGCCGATCGAGCGGACACGCCTTGTCGTCGCCAGCCGCGCCGCCGATGATTTTTCGCCGCTGGCCGATGAGGGCCTGCCCGACGAAGTGCGGCCGCTGGTCGATGAGCTCAATTTGCTGTTTGGCCGGGTGCGCAATGCCTTCGAGGCGCAGAAAAATTTTGTCGCAGATGCCGCGCATGAACTGCGTTCGCCCCTGACCGCGCTGAAGCTGCAGGCCCAGGCGCTGCGCCGCGTCGATGCCGACCCCGCCGCGCGCGAAGCCGCTGTGGCACGGCTGAACTTGGGGCTTGACCGGGCCATCCGGTGCGTCGAGCAACTGCTGCTGCTGGCGCGTGAAGAAGCCGGTTCGGGGCAAGCTTCCAGCGCCGCCGGGCAGGTCGATCTGCAGCAGGTCGTCAAGCTGGCCGTGGCGGATGTCCTGCCCCAGGCCCGGCACAAGAACATTGACCTGGGCCTGACCGGCAACCCGTCCGCGCAGGCGGCGCCCGAAGTCAGCGGCCAGGCCGAAGCGCTGCGAATCCTGCTGCGCAATTTGCTGGAAAACGCCATCAAGTACACGCCGGCTGACGGCCAGGTGGATGTGTCGCTGGGCGAGCAGCAAGGCCAGCCGGTGCTGACGGTCGAAGACAGCGGACCCGGCATTGCGCCGGAAAACCGCCAGCGCGTGTTTGACCGCTTCTTTCGCGCCAGCGATACGGCGCAGGAAACCGGCAGCGGCCTGGGGCTGGCCATCGTCAAGGCCATTGCCGAGCGCCACGGCGCGGCGCTGGCGCTGGCCCGCTCCGATCGCCTGGGCGGCCTGAAGGTGGACGTGCGCTTTGCGGCGGCGCCAGCCATCGCGCGTGAGCCTTCATGAAGGGCTATGCCACCGTCAGAAGTGGGAATTTCCCCCGGAGGAGGAGTGCAAACAGCGAACCAGGCTGAAAGGCAGCCGACCTCACAAATACCCCCGCAGCGCCTCCAGCGTCCTGGCCGTCGCACCCCGATTCCGCGCTGCAAACGCCAGCCCGGCAGCGACCGCCTTTGCCTGCGCTGGCAAATCACCCGCCAGCCCCAACCCAGCCTGAACCGCTTGAGCCATTCCCGCCACGCGCAGCGCCGCGCCCTCGGCCTCGGCCAGCTCGGCCGCTTCGGTGAAATTGAAGGTGTGCGGCCCCATCACGACCGGGCAGCCGCAGGCGGCGGCTTCGATCAGGTTTTGGCCGCCCCATGGCGCAAAGCTGCCGCCCAGCAATGCGACGTCGCTCAAGCCATAATACAGCGCCATTTCGCCCAGCGAATCGCCGAGCCAGACATCGGCGCTCATCGCCTCGGAGTCAGCGGCGGGGCTGCCCGGCCAGCGCGAGCGGCGTGACACGCGCAGGCCGTGCTGCGCCGCCAGCGCCGCCACTTCGTCAAAGCGCTGCGGGTGGCGCGGAACGATCAGGGCCTTGACGGCGAAGGGATCTCTATCCGCTACGGAATTAATAGCTTCTTGCGCCCGCTGTTCCTGCGCTACAGCCTTTATTTGCTTTAAAAACTCGTCTTCCTCGCCTGCGCGCGAGCTGGCGAACATCAGCACCGGCTGCGCCAGCGCCTGCCGCCAGGCCTGGCCTTGCGCCAGTTGCGTGGCGTCGGGTGTGGCATCGAACTTCAGGTTGCCGAACACGCCAGCGACCGGCGCGCCCAGCTGGCGAAAGCGCTCGGCGTCAAGTTCGGTCTGGGCGTACACGGCCGATAGCGCGCCATAGGCCGGCAGCGACAGCGCCGCCAGGCCCTGCGCCTGCTTGAGCGACCTGGCCGACAGCCGGCCGTTGACGAGCACCAGCGGCATGCCGCGCACCTTGGCCTGGGCCACCAGGTTGGGCCAGATTTCGGTTTCCATCAGCAGGCCCAGGCGGGGCTTGAAGTGGCTGAAAAATCGCTTCACCGCCGCCGGGCTGTCCCACGGCTGCCAGACCTGCAGATCGCCAGGCCGGCCGATGGACTGGAGCAGCGCGCGCCCCTCTTCGCGGCCGGTGGCGGTGCCGTGGGTGAGCAGCAGGCGCAGCGCCGGATATTGCGCACGCAGCTCCCTAAGCAGCATGGCGGCGGTGCGGGTTTCGCCCAGCGACACGGCATGCACCCAGACCAGCTCGGAACGCGTTTCAAGCGGCTGGCGGTAGTGGCCGAAGCGTTCGTCCACGGCGTCCAGATAGCCGGGCTCTTGCTGCCCACGGCGCGCCAGCTTGCGGCGCAGCAGGGGCTGGCCCAGCGTCATGAGCGCTGAATACAGCCCGCGCGCCCACTCACTCATGCAGCGCTCGCCTTCGATGGATCGCCTTTCACCGTTTCAAGACAAGCCAGCCACGCCTGCCAGACGCTGTCCACACCGGGTGCGGGTTGCGCAAACACGCTGACCTGCCGCCCGCTGGCCGACTGCGGCCCGGTGCGACAGGCGGTGTCAAAGTTGTAGAGTTGCACATGCGGCAGGTCCAGCGCCACGGCAATGTGGCTGACGCCGCTGTCCACGCCGATCACGCCGGCGCACTTCGCCAGTTCCTGCGTCAGCGCATCGAGCGCCAGCAGGGGCCAGACGATGGCATTGGTGGGATTACGCTCATTCAGCACATCGGCAATGGCCTGGCTCCTCGCCTGCTCTTTCGCACTGCCATGCGACAGCGCAATCTGGTAGCCCGCCGCGTTGAGGCGCCGGCCCAGGGCGATCCAGTGCGCGAACGGCCATTCCTTGTCGGCGCGCGATGTGCCATGCACAAAAGCCACCCGGTTTCCTTTATTTTGAGGCGCTTTGGGCATGGACTGCGGCTGGGCGGCAAGCCGGTTCAATCCAAAGTCCGGGCTTGACTGCGGCGTATAGCCCAGCGCCCGTGTCGCCAGTTCGCGCGAGCGCTGCACGACGTGGATGCGCGGCGTGATGGGGATGGCCACGTCGGCCACCCAGCGCGTCGGCGCCTCGTAGCCCGAGCCTTCGGTCTGGTTGGCCAGCGCATAACGCTTGCCGCCTGGCGCCAGCCGCGCCAGCCGCGCCACCACGGCGGACTTGGTCAGGCCCTGCAGGTCAATCACCGCGTCGTAGGGCGTCTGCCGCAGATCGGCCTTGAACGCATTCCACAACTGGCGCGTCCCTGCCGACAGAGGCGACTTGCGCCAGCGCCGGATCTCGCACGCAATGATGCGGTGCAGGCCGGGGTTCAACGCCAGCAGCGATGCAAACGATTTTTCAACCACCCAGTCGATCTGCGCATCAGGCATGGCGGCGCGGATGTCCTGCACGACGGGCAAGGCATGGACCACATCGCCCAGCGACGACAGCTTGACCAGAAGGATTTTCACGCTGGATGCCTGCCTGGCGCTTTGCGGGCCTGGCAGGCCCCCATCCTAACCCTCCCCCAGAGGGGGAGCAAACAAAAAAACCCCACCGTCATCAATGCGCTGCGGCTGCAAACACCGCGTCAGGCTTGACGCTGCGCAGCAGGACCAGCATGTCGGCCTGGATGCGATCGAGCGCTTCTTGCGTCTGCCCTTCAAAGCGCAGCACCAGCACCGGCGTGGTGTTGGACGCGCGAATCAGGCCAAAGCCGTCCGGCCAGTCAACGCGCACGCCGTCGATGGTCGTAATCTTCGCGGGCGCGGCAAAATGCGCCGCCTTGATGAGCGCGGCCACGGCCGTGTGCTGCTCGCCCTCGGCGCAGGGCACGTTGATTTCCGGCGTGCTGAAGCTGGTCGGCAGGCTGTTGAGCAGCACGCCCGCATCAGGCGAGTGGCTGACGATTTCCAGCAGGCGCGCACCGGCGTAGGTGCCGTCGTCAAAACCGTACCAGCGGTCCTTGAAGAAGATGTGGCCGCTCATCTCGCCCCCGAGCGGCGAATTGACTTCCTTCATCTTGGCCTTGATCAGCGAGTGGCCGGTCTTGTACATCAGCGGCACGCCGCCGGCAGCCTCAATCTCGGGCGCCAGGCGCTGCGAGCATTTCACGTCAAAGACGATGGTGCCGCCCGGCACGCGGCTCAGCACATCGCGGGCAAACAGCATCATCTGCCGGTCGGGGTAGATGTTCTGGCCGTCCCTGGTGACCAGCCCCAAGCGGTCGCCGTCGCCGTCAAAGGCCAGACCCAACTCGGCGTCGCTGGTTTGCAGCGCCTTGATCAGGTCCTGCAGGTTTTCGGGCTTGCTCGGGTCGGGGTGGTGGTTGGGAAAGTTGCCGTCGACCTCGCTGAACAACTCGATCACCTCGCAGCCCAGCGCGCGGAACACCGCTGGCGCCGAAGCGCCCGCCACGCCGTTGCCTGAGTCGATGACGATTTTCATCGGCCGCTCCAGCTCAACGTCCGAGACGATGCGCTCCTGATAATCGGACTGCACATCGGCCAGGCTGACCGTGCCGTGCTTCTTGGGCGCGGCCCAGCTTTCGGACTCCATCACCTGGCGCAGCGCCTGGATGTCATCGCCGTAGATGGCGCGCCCGGCCAGCACCATCTTGAAGCCGTTGTGGTCCCTGGGGTTGTGGCTGCCGGTGACCTGGATGCCCGAGGTCGCCAGCGTGCTGGCGGCGAAATACAGCATGTGGGTGGTGACCATGCCGACATCGACCACATCGATGCCCACGGCTGTCAGGCCACGGATCAGCGCCGCGCTCAGGGCCGGGCCGCTGAGCCGGCCATCGCGGCCCACGGCCACCACGGTTTCACCCTGCGCCAGCGCGATGCTGCCAAAGGCCTTGCCGATGCCCTCGGCAACCTCCTCGGTGACCGTGGCGGGGACGATGCCGCGGATGTCATAGGCCTTGAAAATCGATGCTGCTACTTGCATGGTGAAGGGTTCTTTTTGAAGTGTTTCTGGCCGTGCATGGCCAGCGTACAGGAAAGGAAAATACCGGAAAGGAATTCTATACAGGGCAGGTCACGGACGGGTTCCGGCCTGAAGCGACTGGAGGGCGTCATGGTACAGGGCCATGTACTGGCTGGCTGCCGAGTCCCATGAAAAGTTCTGCGCCATGCCGCTCAGCATCAGCTGGCGCCAGAGCGCGGGTTGGCGCCAGGCACTGACGGCCTGGGCCAGTGCCTGGGCCAGCGCAGCCGGCGTAGCCGGGCCAAACATGAAACCGGTGGCCAGGCCGGCCTGCACCGCCGCTTCGCTGGCGCCCACCACCGTATCGGCCAGGCCGCCCACGCGCCGCACCACCGGCACGCTGCCATAGCGCAAGGCATAGAGCTGGGTCAGGCCGCAGGGCTCAAACCGGGAGGGCACCAGCATGGCATCGGCGCCGGCCATCATGCGGTGCGCCAGGCGCTCGTCATACACCAGCCGGACGGCAACACGGCCCGGATGCATCGCTGCCGCCTGCGCAAACGCGGCCTCCAGCGCCGGCTCGCCATTGCCCTGCACCGCCAGCTGGGCGCCGCCCGCAGCAGCGCCATCGAGCAGCGCGGGCAAGGCATCGAGCAGCAGATCCAGCCCTTTTTGCGCTGTCAGGCGGCTGACCACCGCAAACAGGGGTGCGGCGGCATCCACCGTCAGACCCAGCTCCTGTTGCAAGGCTGCCTTGCAAAGCGCCTTGCCGTCCAGGGCGGTGGCCGAGTAAGGCGCGGCAATCAGGGCATCGCTGGCCGGGTCCCAGACCGCACCATCGACCCCGTTCAGAATGCCCGAGACATCCGCGCCCCGAGCCCGAATGACACCATCCAGACCGCAGCCGAAGGGCTCGGTCGCAATTTCATGGGCATAGTTCGGGCTCACCGTCGTGATGCGGCGGGCATATTTCAAGCCGGCTTTCATGAAGGAGAGCTGGCCATGAAACTCCAGCCCGCCGGGCACCAGCAGGCGCGAGGGCAAGCCGAGCAGATGGAAATCGTCTTCCGCAAACAGGCCCTGGTAGGCCAGGTTGTGGATGGTGTACACCGTGGCAGCACGGGTGGCGGGATGGCAGGCCGCATAGGCACAGGCCATGGCCGCATGCCAGTCATGCAGATGCAGCACATCCGGCGTCCAGCCGGCATCGAGTTCGCCGGCGGCCAGATGCGCTGCCACCCAGCCCAGCAGGCCAAAACGCTGCAGGTTGTCGGGCCACTCGCTGCCGTCCGGGCCCAGGTAAGGGTTGCCCGGGCGCTGGTACAGGTAAGGCGCGTCAATCACATAAGCCGCCACCTGGTTGTGGGCCAGCCGGCCCAGCCGCAAGGTGACGCGGCCAGCGCCAAAAATAGCGCCCAGCTCGCACACCACCGTCTGGCGCTCCACGCCTTTGAGGATGGCAGGCAGGCCGGGCAGCAGCAGCCGCACGTCGGCCCCCGCCGTCATCAAGGCCTCGGGCAAAGCGCCGACCACATCGGCCAGCCCTCCGGTCTTGACGAGCGGAAACACCTCGGCGGCGGCATGCAGGACTTTCATGCGGCAAGCCTGGCCAGCATGGAGGCCGTCACCAGGGTGATGCCGTTCGGGCTGCGATGGAAGCGCTGGCGGTCCAGCGCCTCGTCCTCGCCGACCACCATGCCATCGGGAATGCTGCAGCCGCGGTCCACCACGACCCGGTTCAGGCTGGCGCCACGCCCGACCTGGACATCGGGCATCAGGACTGACCAGTTGACCTTGGCATAGGAATGGACCCGCACGTTGGAAAACAGCACCGAGCGAAAGACCTGGCCCGAGACGATGCAGCCGCCTGCCACCGTGGACTCGATCGCCATGCCGCGCCTGTCGTCCTGGTTGTGCACGAATTTGGCCGGCGGCAATTGCGCCTGGTAGGTCCAGACCGGCCAGTGCTGGTCGTACAGGTTGAGCTCCGGGTCGGTGGCGGTCAGGTCGATATTGGCATCCCAGTAGGCGTCGATGGTCCCCACATCACGCCAGTACGGCTCGGCCACATCGCTGGACGGCACGCAGCTCAGCGCAAAGGGGTGGGCCGATACCTGGCCGTTGCGCACCGCGCGGGGAATGATGTCCTTGCCAAAATCGTGGCTCGACGCCGGGTCGGCCATGTCGCGTGCCAGCTCGCTGTAGAGGTACTGCGCATTGAAGATGTAGATGCCCATGCTGGCCAGCGACATGTCTTCGCGCCCCGGCATGGCCGGCGGGTCGGCGGGTTTTTCGAGGAACGCGGTGACCTGGCTCTGCTCGTCCACCGCCATCACGCCAAAGGCGCTGGCCTCGCTGCGCGGCACCTCGATGCAGGCGACGGTGCAGTCGCGCCCCTTGGCCACATGGTCGGCCAGCATCAGGGCGTAGTTCATCTTGTAGATATGGTCGCCGGCCAGCACCACGATGTAGTCTGCGCCGTAGCTTTCCAGGATGTCGCGGTTCTGAT
>JBDSZF010000106.1:0-15617 GCA_039925285.1 Polaromonas sp. | reverse complement strand
GCAGCTTCTCATACCTGGCTTTTTCAACGTTCAGTATCTTGCCCTTCAGGGGCAAGATCGCCTGGAACTTGCGGTCGCGGCCCTGCTTGGCAGAACCTCCGGCGGAATCGCCCTCGACCAGGTAGATTTCGCACAGCGCGGGGTCTTTTTCCTGGCAGTCGGCGAGCTTGCCGGGCAGGCCCATGCCGTCGAGAACGCCTTTGCGCCGCGTCATGTCGCGCGCCTTTCGGGCGGCTTCACGGGCACGGGCGGCCTCGATGATCTTGCCGACAATGATCTTGGCGTCGTTCGGACGTTCCTGCAGGTAGTCATACAACAGCTTGCTCACGATGTCTTCGACCGGGCCGCGCACCTCGCTGGAGACCAGCTTGTCCTTGGTCTGGCTCGAAAACTTGGGCTCGGGCACCTTCACGCTCAGCACGCAGCACAGGCCTTCGCGCATGTCGTCGCCGGTGACTTCGACCTTGGCTTTCTTGGCCAGTTCGCTGTCGTCGATGTATTTGTTGATGACCCGCGTCATGGCGGCGCGCAGGCCGGTCAGGTGGGTGCCGCCGTCGCGCTGCGGAATGTTGTTGGTGAAGCACAGCACCTGTTCGCTGTAACCGCTGTTCCACTGCATCGCCACTTCAACGCCAATGTTGGTGCCCTGGTCGCTCTGGCGATCGCCCATGGCCGCAAACACGTTCGGGTGCAGGATGGTTTTGCCTTTGTTGATGAAGGAAACGAAACCCTTGACGCCATCGGCGCCCGCAAAGTCGTCTTCCTTGCCAGAGCGCTCATCTTTGAGGCGAATGCGAACGCCGTTGTTCAAAAAACTCAGCTCGCGCAGACGCTTGCTCAGGATTTCGTAATGAAAATCGCTGTTTTCCTTGAAGATGTCGGTGTCAGGCAAAAAGTGGACTTCGGTGCCGCGCTTGTCGGTATCGCCCATCACCTTCATCGGTGAAATCTCAACGCCGCCCACGGTTTCAATGATCCGGTTTTGCACAAAACCGCGCGCGAATTCCAGCACATGGACCTTGCCGTCACGGCGAACCGTCAGGCGCAGCTTTTTTGACAGCGCATTCACGCAGCTCACGCCGACGCCATGCAGGCCGCCCGACACCTTGTAGCTGTTCTGGTTGAACTTGCCGCCGGCATGCAGTTCGGTCAGCGCGATTTCAGCCGCCGAGCGCTTGGGCTCGTGCTTGTCGTCCATCTTCACGCCGGTCGGAATCCCGCGGCCGTTATCGACCACGCTGATGGAGTTGTCGGTGTGGATGGTGACGAGAATGTCATCGCAATGACCTGCCAGCGACTCATCGATGGAGTTATCCACCACCTCGAACACCAGATGGTGCAGGCCGGTGCCGTCCGAGGTGTCGCCGATGTACATGCCGGGCCGTTTGCGAACGGCTTCCAGGCCTTCCAGAATCTGGATCGAGCCTTCGCCGTACGCGTCTGAGGCGCCCGCCTGGTTGGTGTCGATCTTGGGCTGGAAATTGGAGCTTCCTTCGCCCGCCAACCCGTCGGACACATGTACTTGGTCGGCTTCGTTCAGTTTGTTTTCTTCAGTCATGGACAGCAGTTCCCAATTTCTTCAATCTCTTGAATGACCAAACCCGCGAAGCTTCGCGGGTCTGTCTTTCGCTTCAGGCGTTTGGCGCTTCAATTTGCCTCAAATTCGCATCGGCATCACGACGTATTTGAAAGCCGCATTGTCGGGAATGGTGAGCAAGGCCGAACTGTTGGAGTCCGCCAGTTCGATCTTCACCATGTCCTGGTTCATGTTGTTCAAGGCATCGATCAGGTAGGTCACGTTGAAGCCGATTTCGATGACGTCGCCGTCGTAGTCGATGTCGAGTTCATCGACCGCTTCTTCCTGTTCGGCATTGTTGGAGGCCACGCGCAGGGTGCCAGGCTCGATGTTCAGGCGCACGCCCTTGAACTTCTCGCTGGTCAGGATGGCGGTGCGCTGCAGGCTGGCCAGCAAGGGGGCGCGGCCCAGCGTGATGATGTTTTTGTGGTTCTTCGGAATCACCCGGTTGTAGTCGGGAAACTTGCCTTCGACCAGTTTGGTCACGAATTCCATGCCTTCAAAGCTGAACCTGGCCTGGTTGCCGGCAAACTGCATCTCGATCGCGCCTTCCTTGTCGCTGAGCAGGCGCTGCATTTCCAGCACCGTCTTGCGCGGCAAGATCACTTCCTGCTTGGGCACTTCGACATCGAGCGTCGCCGACGAAAACGCCAGCCGGTGGCCGTCGGTGGCGACCAGGCTCAGCTGCTTGCCCTCGGCAACGAACAAGATGCCGTTGAGGTAGTAGCGGATGTCATGCACCGCCATGGCAAACGACACCTGGTTGAGCAGTTCCTTCAGCACCTTTTGCGGCACCGAGAAAGCCGGACCAAAGCTGGCCGCTTCCTGCACCAGCGGAAAGTCCTCGGCCGGCAGCGTCTGCAGCGTGAAACGGCTTTTGCCACCTTTCAGGATCAGCTTGTTCTGCGCCGATTCGAGCGATACGGTCTGGTCGCTGGGCATGGAGCGCAGCACATCGATCAGCTTGCGGGCGCCGACCGTGGTGGTGAAGTCGCCTTCATCGCCATCGAGCTCGGCGGTGGTGCGAATCTGGATTTCCAGATCGCTTGTCGTGAACTGCAGTTGCGCACCTGTCTTGCGGATCAGCACGTTCGCCAGAATGGGCAAGGTATGCCTGCGTTCCACGATTCCAGCAACCGATTGCAGCACGCCTAAAAACTTATCTTGAGTGGCTTTCAGAACAATCATCTTTTCCTTTTGTCTTTATCTTTAATTCTTAAATATAAATTAGTAGTAGTAGTAGAGGGAGGGCTTTTTTGTGGACAACAGCATTTTTTTCTTTTTAATCAAGTACTTGAGTAGTGCAAAACCTTGTTCATAAGCGTGCTGAAAACAGTGTGTTAAATATGAATAACTTTTCATATTTCCCTGTCTCTGTGGATAAGTCACAAGTTATTAGAAAGTTATCCCCAGCTTTTCAGGAGGTGTCCAGGCAGCCCTGAAACGTAAAAAATCCCTTGTTTTTCAACCCTTGAGTGTTTGCTCCAGCACATGCAGTTGCTGGTTGAGTTCGGTCATCAACTGACGCTCGGCCGCCATTTTGCGCACCGCATGCAGCACGGTCGTATGGTCGCGGCCGCCAAACAGTTCGCCGATCTCGGGCAGGCTTTTTTGCGTCAATTCCTTGGCCAGGTACATGGCAATCTGGCGCGGCCGGGCAATACTGGCGGGCCGTTTCTTGGAATACATGTCGGCAACCTTGATCTTGTAATAGTTGGCCACCGTCTTCTGGATGTTTTCCACTGAAATCTGTCGATTCTGGATCGACAGCAGGTCGCGCAGTGCTTCCCGCGCCAGCTGGATGGAAATTTCCTTGTGGCTAAACCGGGAATAAGCCTGTATTTTTCGCAGCGCGCCTTCGAGTTCGCGCACATTCGAACGGACATTCTTGGCGACAAAAAACGCCACTTCTTCCGGCAGGACGGCACCCTCGGCATCAGCCTTGCGGATCAGGATGGCTACGCGCATCTCCAGTTCTGGCGGCTCAATGGCCACGGTCAGGCCGGAGTCAAAACGCGACACAAGGCGCTCATGGATGTCCGCCAAGCCTTTCGGATAGGTATCACTGGTCATCACAATGTGTGATTTTTTTGTCAGCAAAGCCTCAAAGGCGTTGAAGAACTCTTCCTGGGTTCGGTCCTTGTTGGCCAGAAACTGCACATCGTCGATCAGCAGCAGATCGAGCGAGTGATAACGCTCCTTGAAATCGTCAAAAGTCTTGCGCTGGTAGGCTTTGACACACATCCGAGACAAACTGCTCGGCGTGGATGTACAGAACCTTGGCCGCCGGGTTGTCGGCCATCAGTTTGTTGCCTATGGCGTGCATCAGGTGCGTCTTGCCCAGACCGACGCCGCCATAAATAAACAGCGGGTTGTACAACTGACCCAGACTGCTGGCGACGTGAAGCGCCGCAGCCCGGCCCATGCGGTTGGCCGTTCCTTCAATCAGGGTGTCAAAGGTCAGTGCGGAATTGAGCCGGTTTTTGAATGCCGAACCCAGCGCTTCTTCAGGCACAGCAATACTGGCGGGCTCCGAAGCGCCGGCAAGTCCTTCAAACTTTCGGACCAGCGCTTCCGACCTGGCGGGCGCCTCCCGGGGCGCCAGCGCCAGTTCGATCGGAATTCTCTGGCCGGACACTTTTTCGAGCAGCGCCGTAATCCGGGCCGCATATTGGGCCCGAACCCAGTCCAGCTTGAAGCGATTGCCCACCTGAACCATCGCTTTGGACAGATCGGGGGCGACGATCACCACCAGCGGACGAATCCAGGTGTTGAACTGCTGCTCGGGCAGTTCCTGAGCCAGATGATCGACACAAATTTGCCACAAGTCATCGCTTTGGCCGGAGACAAACACCTCGCTCATGACAATTTTTGTCCTGAATGCAGGTGTAAAGCAGCACCTGGCTGCTTGTGGATATTGTTAATTTTGAGCACCCGCAATTGTAGTCGGGGAGGCTAGTTATCCACAAATCAGGGTCATCGGCACCGGTATCGCTATGTGGAAAAAGGCAGGTGCAAGGCATGACAACTTCTCTCAAGACAAAAGAAATCCAATGAGGCTTTAACAAGCCAAGAAAGACAAAACCCTGGGGATAACTTCCGAGCAACCAATGACTTATCCACAGGCGGTCGCCAAAATTGAAAGTTGTTCATTCCCGACCGGCCACTTTAAAAGTACAAAACACAATTGAATTAAAGATAAAGACAGGAAGAACTCCTGCACCCAAAAAAGTACGCGTTCCGTCTCTTTTCCGCGTTCTGGAATCTGGCAAACAACAAGAATTCATGCTGGCATGGCTTGATTTCGTCCCTTTTTGTCTGGCAAATTTGCAAAGGAATGACGTGAAAAGCTTGCTATCCACAACCTTGTTTTTTTGACTGGCAGAAAAAAGGAGCCCTTCCAGCCATCGCATTGCAGTCCTTCGCGCCAGTGCGAATGTTTGCCTTGTTGCCAGTATTGAGAAATCTGTGATAATCACGGGTTTTCCCGATTCGTAGCGGCTTGAGGCTGCCTGCGCAGCTTTGTGTGTTGATTTCCTTGCGAATTCATTTACCAAGTCCGTTGCAGGTGTGTTGCCGGTCGTTGTGACTTGCCTGATTGGCTGTGTTTGTACGGCCACCAAGATCATTCGAATCGCCAAATGAAGCTTTACAGCTGACAGCCCAGTAACAAGCCCGGTAGGGCCAGTAGGATTTATCATGAAACGCACATACCAACCTTCCAAAGTCAAGCGCGCCCGTACCCACGGTTTCCTGACGCGCATGAAAACGCGCGGCGGCCGCGCAGTGATTGCTGCCCGTCGCGCCAAAGGCCGCAAACGCCTGGCTGTCTAAGCTGGTTTTTTTGCTGGTTATCTGGTAATTTTCTGCTCTTGAGCTGATGTTGGGCGCTAGTGCAGCGGCTTAAAACCCGAGCTCAGTTCCAGTCAGTACTGGCTGGCAGCATCGTTGCAAAAACGCCGCATTTCGCATTGCACCGCAATGCGCTGAATGCCGCCAGCACTGCACCCGCACGGTCAGGCAAGGTGCTTGATTCAGCCCTGTTGTTTCGTCAGCAGGACATGTGGATCGGTGCGATGGTGCCCAAACGCTGGGCCAAACGTGCCGTGACGCGCAACGCCATCAAAAGGCAGATTTACACCGTGAGCGCTGATTTTTCCCATCAGTATCCGCAGGCTGCGTTTGTTGTTCGTTTGCGCAGCAGTTTCCCGCGTACAGAATTTGTCAGCGCCGTTTCCGATCAGCTCAAGCAAGCTGTGCGGGCAGAAGTTCAGGCCTTGATGCAGGCGGGGGCCAAAGTGGCATGAACTCCATCGTGGCTACTTTGACGCGCCTGCCGAAAATGATCTTGATCGCTATGGTCAAAGCCTATCGCTTGTTGATCAGTCCCTGGCTCGGTTCGAACTGCCGGTTTGAGCCGAGTTGCTCGACTTATTCCCTGCAGGCCCTGAATCAGCACGGCGCGGCCATTGGAAGCTACCTGACGCTGCGCCGTCTGATGCGTTGCCAGCCTTGGTGCGAAGGCGGACATGATCTGGTGCCGCAGCCAAACTCTGCCTCTTTTTTCAGCCGCCTGCTTACGCCTGCGGCTTCCATTCCTTCTAAAAAGACGCCGTCATGAACGACATCCGCCGCACCATCTTGTGGGTGATTTTTGGTTTTTCCATGGTCTTGTTGTGGGATCAGTGGCAGGTCTTCAACGGCCATAAAGCTACTTTTTTCCCTTCCAGCACGCAGACAAGCGCTGCCAAAGCACCTGCAGCTGCTGTAGCCGTGCCGTCGTCGCCCGCCAGCGTTGCTCCGGTTTCACCAGGGGCAGTACCTGCCGGTGCACCGTCCATTACCCCCGCCGCAGCCAAAGAGCGCGTGGTGGTGAATACCGACGTACTTTCCCTGACCTTTGACAGCGAAGGCGGAACACTGGTTCATACGGGTTTCAATAAATACAAGGACATGACGCACAAGGACCAGGGATTTGTGCTGCTGGACGAAAGCACCGACCGTGTCTACGTGGCTCAAACCGGTCTGATTGCGGGCAGCAATGGCGGCACTTTCCCCACGCACAAAACACCGATGACCGTGGTGCCCGGCGAGCGCACGCTCAAGCAGGGGCAAAACGAGTTGCAGGTCAAATTCGAGTCAGCCGATCTGGGTGGCGTCAAACTGGTCAAGACCTATACCATCAAGCGCGGCGCCTACGACATGGCAGTGCGTCACGAGGTCATAAACACCGGCAGCACGCCAGTCGCTCCGCAGCTTTACCTGCAGCTGGTGCGTGACGGCAACAAGCCGCCCGGCGAGTCGTCGTTCTATTCCACTTTCACCGGCCCGGCGATTTACACCGAAGCCAAGAAGTATCAGAAAGTTGAATTCAAGTACATCGAAAACAACAAGGCAGATGTTGAAAAACAGGCGACCAACGGCTATGTAGCCATGGTGCAGCATTACTTTGCATCGGCCTGGATCTTGCCCGATGGCCTGAAACGCGACCTGTTTTTGCGCAAGGTCGATACCAACCTGTATGCGGTCGGCATGATCACGCCGCTGGACACCATTGCTCCGGGCGCCACCAAAACCATCGATTCGAAATTCTTCGTTGGCCCGCAGGAAGAAAAAGTCCTTGAGGCGCTGGCTCCCGGCCTGGAACTGGTCAAGGACTACGGCTGGCTGACCATTCTGGCCAAGCCGCTGTACTGGCTGCTCGACAAGCTGCACGGCTTCCTCCAGAACTGGGGCTGGTCCATCGTGGCGCTGGTGTTGCTGCTGAAAATCGCTTTTTACTGGCTCAATGCCAAAGCCTATGCCAGCATGGCCAAGATGAAGGCGATCAACCCCAAGATCACGGAAATGCGTGAGCGCCTGAAAGACAAGCCGCAGGAAATGCAGCAGCAGATGATGAAGATTTACCGCGAGGAAAAGGTCAACCCGATGGGCGGCTGCTTCCCCATCATGATCCAGATTCCGGTGTTCATTGCGCTGTACTGGGTATTGCTGTCCAGTGTCGAAATGCGTAATGCACCCTGGATTTTGTGGATCAAGGACTTGTCCTCGCCTGACCCCTTCTTTATCCTGCCGGTCGTGATGGCGCTGACTACCATGCTGCAGACCGCGCTGAACCCCGCGCCACCTGATCCGATGCAGGCCAAGCTGATGTGGTTCATGCCGCTGATTTTCAGTGTGATGTTCTTCTTCTTCCCGGCCGGTTTGGTGCTGTACTGGATCACCAACAACATCCTGTCAATTACCCAGCAGTGGGTCATCAATACCCGGATGGGTGTACCGCCGCAGTTCAACCTGCCGAAGTTCAAGTAATAAAAAGGGCCGCTAAGCGGCCCTTTACCATTGAGGCGTCATGCTGGCCCGTCATCATCATCCCATCGTCGCCATCGCCACCGCTCCTGGACGCGGCGCGGTGGGAATCATCCGTGTTTCCGGCCATCATATTGCCCCGGTCATTTCTGCCATTTGTGCTCGTCCGCTGTTGCCCCGTCAGGCGACTTACCTGCCTTTTCGCGATGCACAGGGTCAGGTGATCGATCAGGGTCTGGCCATTTTTTTTCCAGCTCCCCATTCCTACACCGGCGAAGACGTGCTGGAGCTGCAGGCCCATGGCGGACCGGTCGTGCTTCAGCTGCTGCTGGCACGTTGCCTGGAAGCGGGGGCCGCCATCAATCCGGAGACCGGACAAGCGGAGCTGGCCCAGCTTCGGGTCGCGCAGCCCGGCGAGTTCACCGAGCGGGCTTTTCTCAATGACAAGATTGACCTGGCGCAGGCCGAAGCGATTGCCGACCTGATTGATGCCAGCACCGAAACCGCAGCGCGATCGGCGGCGCGCTCCATGTCGGGCGAATTTTCGCAGGCGGTCAACCTGCTGCTGGAGCAGCTGATTCATTTGCGCATGCTGGTCGAGGCGACGCTCGATTTTCCCGAGGAAGACATTGATTTTCTGCAGCAGGCCGATGCGCAAGGCCAGCTGCTGCGGCTGCAGAACACCTTGACCAGCGTGATGCAGCGCGCGACCCAGGGCGCGATCCTGCGTGAAGGCATCAAGGTCGTGATTGCAGGGCAGCCCAACGTCGGCAAGAGTTCGCTGCTCAATGCGCTGGCCGGTGCCGAGCTGGCCATCGTGACCCCGATTGCCGGCACCACACGCGACAAGGTGTCGCAGCTGATCCAGATCGAGGGTGTTCCGCTGCATGTGGTGGATACGGCGGGTTTGCGTGAGGGGCTCGATGAAGTCGAAAAAATCGGCATCCAACGCGCCTGGACCGAAATCGAGAGCGCCGATGCGGTCCTGTTTTTGCATGACCTGGTCCGTCAGGATGGGCTGGAGAAGACACAAGACGCTATCGGCTACCTCGCTGATGACGCCCGTCTGGCCAGCGAATTAGCCTTAAAGCTTCCCAGAAACACGCCCATCATTGATGTCTGGAACAAATCCGACATGGCCAGCCCTGAGGTGCTGCGTCAGGTGAGCAGTGGCGTGCTGATTTCTGCCAAAACCGGAGCTGGGTTACAAACCCTGCGCCAGCAGTTGCTGCAGCTTGTTGGCTGGCAAGCAGCGCCTGAAGGCGTTTTCATGGCCCGTGAGCGTCATGTGCGGGCGCTGCACAGCGTACAAACGCAATTGACGACCGCCCATGATCAGTTGAATGCACGCAGGCCGGCGCTGGATTTGCTGGCTGAGGATTTGCGTCAGGCTCAGTTACATTTGAGTGCCATCACCGGTGCTTTTAGCGCCGACGACTTGCTGGGTGAAATTTTTTCCAGATTCTGCATTGGCAAGTAGCAGGGCCCAAAGCTGCCAGGGACCCCTCAATCGCAATCACCGAAAGCAGGCATCAATAAACCCCGCAATCATTTAGAATGAACCGGGTATGCGGCCAACATGAGGTTCCATCACATGTCTTTTTTTAGCTGGTTTTCCAAAAAATCTCGCCAGACACCGCATGCCGCAACGGGCCGCGACAAACTGCAGCCTGGCCAACCCCAGCGGATTACGCCCGAACAGAGCAGTCGGGAGGCCGAACGCAAAATAAAACGTCATGCCAACCGCGAACAGTTGTACGAGGCTATCCCCGAAGCCATGACAAAAGCGGGCGTATTGTCTTCCCGCTATAAATTCAAGGTGCTTTCCGTGGACCCGCTAGGCAAGGACTTCCTGGTCATGATCGATCTGACCAGTGTCACAGGTGACAGCCTTGCCCAGCCCGGCGAAATGGAAGCGCTGATTGTTCAGAGCGCCAGGCAGCGTTATGACATCGCGGTTTCAGGCGTTTATTGGCGCCTCAATGACTTGGCTGCCACGAGCGTGACGGCTGCGCACGCCACAACGGTGTCAGCACCCACTGCCAGTCGGGGACCGCTTGCCCATGAAGCTATTGAGGCCGATGAGGTGGCTGCTTTCCAGCGGGCTTTGCTGGCCGCCTCTGCGCAGCAACCCTCGGTTGCGCCGCTTGAGCAGAATGTCAAAGTCAGCAGCGGCTTGCGGTTTTCGGCGCAGTTTGGCGACTTTAAAGATACCGAAGTGTTTGAATCGGCTTCCTCCCTGGCCCTCAGCAAGACGCAATACGACGAGCTGCGTTAAGCACCCCCATGCAGGCTCACCAGGCGTGGCGCCTGCACGCCGCCTCCGTCGCTGAGATTGCGCTGAGCCTTCAGCCGCGCAAAAGTTTCTGCTCGGCCAGCGCCAGTGCTTCCGGCCTGCCCGAAAGGACCAGGGTGTCACCGCCCTCCAGGCTGGTTTCTTCAAGCAATTTGAGCGTTTTGCCGTTGCCCCGGCGCAAGCTGACCACGCGCACGTCCAGCGTGCGCAGCGCCAGTTCTCCCAGCGTCTGGCCGACGCAGCTGAGGCCGGGCACCAGCGTCACGGTGGACAGGCGTTCCTGCTCCAGCTCGTCTGCCGTGTCGTCATCGGCACCGCGGAAATAGCCACGCAGCAGGTTGTAGCGCGCATCACGCTGGTCCTGCACCACACGAATCACGCGGCGCATGGGCACGCCCACCAGCGCCAGCGCATGGCTGGCCAGCATCAGGCTGCCTTCGATGGCTTCGGGAACGACTTCAGTAGCGCCGCCCGCCTTGAGCTTTTCCAGGTCACGGTCGTCCACGGTGCGCACAATGATCGGCACCGTGGGCGCATGGGTGCGGGTATTGGCGAGCACTTTCAGGGCGCTGGCGGTATCCAGGTAGGTCACCACCACAGCGCTGGCCCGCGCCAGCCCTGCTGCTATCAGGGCCTGCAGCCGGACCGCATCACCAAACACCACCGAGTTGCCTGCCGCTGCGGCCTGGCGTACCCGGTCAGGGTCCAGGTCCAGCGCGATGTAGGGGATGCCTTCGCGCTCCAGCATGCGGCCCAGGTTCTGGCCACAGCGGCCGTAACCGCAAATGATGACGTGCTTGTTGACGCTCATGGATTTGCTGGCAATGGTGGTCATCTGCAGCGACTGCAGCAGCCACTCGCTGGAAACCAGCTTCATCACGATACGGTTGCTGTACATGATGATGAAGGGCGTGGCCAGCATCGACAGCACCATGCTGGCCAGAATCGGGTTCATCAGCGCAGGTGGCACCAGCTTGCTGCCTTGCGCCAGCGACAGCAACACAAAGCCGAACTCGCCAGCCTGCGCCAGGTACAGTCCGGTGCGCAGGGAAATGCCGGCCGTCGCTCCCAGCATTCGCGCCAGTACAGTGACCATGACCAGCTTGAACAATACAGGCCCTGTCAGGAGCACCAGCACCAGCGCCCAGTGATTCACGACCTGATGCCAGTCCAGCATCATGCCAACGCTGATGAAAAAAAGTCCCAGCAGCACATCGTGAAAAGGCCGGATATCGGTTTCGACCTGGTGCTTGTACTGGGTTTCCGAAATCAGCATGCCGGCAATGAAGGCGCCCAGCGCCAGGCTCAAACCCGCCAGTTCGGTCAGCCAGGCCAGCGCCAGCGTGACCAGCAGCAAATTGAGAACAAACAGCTCTTCGCTCTTGCGCCTCGCCACGATCGTGAGCCACCAGCGCATGACGCGCTGCCCGCCGGTGAGCAGCAGGCCCAGCAGCACGACCGCTTTCAGGCCGGCAATGCCCAGAGCCATGAACAGCTTGTCGGGAGATGAGCCCAGGGCGGGAATCAGCACCAGTAACGGCACCACCGCCAGATCCTGGAACAGCAGCACGCCCATCACGCGCTTGCCGTGCTCGGAAGCCAGCTCCAGCCGCTCGGACAGCAGCTTGACCACGATGGCGGTGCTGCTCATGGCCATCGCGCCCGACAGCGCCAGCGCGGTTTGCCATTGCATTTGCCATAGCGTCGGCGCCATGCTGGCCAGAAAAAGCGAACCCATGGTCACCAGTACCATGGTCAGTGCGACCTGGAGCAGTCCCAGTCCGAACACATGGCGGCGAATCGAGCGCAGCTTGGGCAGATTGAATTCCAGCCCGATCACGAACATCAAAAACACCACGCCGAACTCGCCCAGGTGGCGTACCCCATCAGAGTGTTGAGACAGTGCCAGCGCATGCGGACCAATCACCATGCCGACGGCCAGATAGCCCAGCATGGGTGGCAACTTGAAGGAGCGGCAAACGACAACACCCAGCACTGCGGCCAGCAGGTATAAAAGGGTCAGTTCAAGCGCACTCATTCGTTGATGGTAGCTGATGGGTTTTCGGTGTCGGGCCGGTTTCTGCCTGGGCACCGGCAGGTCTGACACCCAGTGCCTCGATAGAATGCAGCCATGAGTTTTGATGCCGCGACTATTAATGCTGAGCAGGCCCTGAGCCTTGCCAGAAAGACTTTTGAAATTGAAGCGGGGGCCGTGCTGGACCTGGCGACACGGCTCGGAGACGAGTTTGTGCAGGCCGTCGGGCTGATGCTGTCCTGCCCCGGCCGGGTGGTGGTCATGGGAATGGGAAAAAGCGGCCACATCGGCCGCAAGATTGCCGCCACGCTGGCATCTACGGGCACGCCCGCCATGTTTGTGCATCCGGGGGAAGCCAGCCATGGCGACCTGGGCATGATCCGGGCGGTGGATGTGGTGCTGGCAATTTCCAACAGCGGTGAAAGTGAGGAACTGGTCGCGATTCTCCCGGTGCTGAGCCGCCTGGGCGTAGCGCTCATTGCCATCACCGGCGGCCGGCAATCAACCTTGGCCAGCCATGCACGTATCACGCTGGACAGCAGTGTCGCGCGGGAAGCCTGCCCGCTGAATCTGGCGCCCACGGCCAGCACCACGGCGCAGCTTGCGATGGGCGATGCACTGGCGGTGGCCTTGCTCGATGCACGGGGCTTTCGGGAAGAGGACTTTGCCCGATCGCACCCTGGCGGCGCACTGGGCCGCAAGCTGCTGACCCATGTAAGCGACGTGATGCGTGGCGGCAATGCCGTGCCGCAAGTGCTGCCGGAAACCTCTTTTACCGAACTCATGCGGGAAATGAGCGCCAAGGGCCTGGGCGCTTCGGCTGTGGTCGATGGCCACCAGCGCGTACTGGGTATTTTTACCGACGGCGACTTGCGCCGTCTGGTTGAAAACGGTGTGGATTTGCGCAGCCTGACGGCCGCTGACGTGATGCACCCCCGTCCGCACACTGTCCGGGCCAGTTCCCTCGCCGTCGAGGCGGTGGCCTTGATGGAGCAGTTCCGGATCAATAGCGTGCTGGTGGTTGACGAGGCAGGAGCGCTGTGCGGCGCACTCAACACCAACGACCTGATGCGCGCGAAGGTGATATGAATCCCACGCTTTTCACGACCCCACCTGCTCAGGCAGTTGTTCCGGCTGACAGCGGCCCGGCACTGAATTTTTCGCCTGAACTGCTGCTGCGCGCACAGGGCGTCAAGATTGCGTTTTTTGATGTGGATGGCGTGCTGACCGATGGCGGCCTGTATTTTTCGGAATACCCTGAGGGTCATGAACACGCCGGGACACGGGGCGGATTCAAGTCGTCCGGCGAAATCATCAAGCGCTTCAACACCCTCGATGGTCATGGCTTGAAGCTGCTGCAAAAAGCCGGGATTACCCCTGTGGTCATCACCGGCCGCGACAGTTCGGTGTTGCGCGCGCGGCTGCAGGCGCTGGGGATTGTCCATTCGCACTTTGGCACCGAAGACAAGCGTCCCGCTGCCGAACTGAGCTTGCAGGCCCTCGGGCTGGACTGGAGCGCTGCAGCGGCGATGGGTGATGACTGGCCGGATTTACCCGTCATGAGCCGATCGGCATTCAGTTGCGCGCCAGCCAATGCGCACCTGGAAGTCAGGGCACGGGCCCATCATGTCACGCAGCCTTCTGGCGGCCATGGCGCAGCGCGCGAATTCTGTGATTTGTTGCTTGTCGCCAGCGGGCATTACGCCAGCCTGCTGCGCCAGTACAGCCAATGACCAACACTTTGTCCGACCCGGGCAGGGGCCCAGGTAGCGCGTTAGTGCCGCATAAAAGCATGTGGCGAAAATTTTTGTCCCTGTGGGACAGAACGGCTATCTACATGCCGCTTCTGATGATGGGGGCATTGGCTTTGGGCACTTACTGGCTGGTGCGCAATACGCCGATTTTCGGCGCACCTGAAGCCGCCAGGGAAGTCAGCCATGAGGTGGATTACTTCATGCAAAACTTCACCATCAAAACTTTTGACGAAGGCGGCAAGCTCAAAAGCGAAATTTCCGGCACGGAGGCGCGGCATTTTGCCGATACCGACATTCTGGAAATCGACCAGGCCAGGATTCGCAGCATCAATATCCATGCGCAACTCACCACGGCAACAGCCAATCGGGCCTATTCCAACGGTGATGGCTCGGAAGTCCAGTTAACCGGAAATGCGCGGGTGATACGGGAATCCAGCCGGGATGCACAGGGGAAGGAAGCGCCACGACTCGAATTTCGCGGCGAGTTTCTTCATGCCTTTTTGAACGAAGAGCGGGTCCAGTCGCATAAACCCGTGCTCCTGATTCGTGGCGCGGATCAGTTCACCGGTAATGTCTTCACGTATAGCAACCTGGACCAGGTGGCGGTTCTCACGGGCCGTGTTCGTGGCGTATTGATGCCAAAAACATCAACCCATCCAGCTGCATCCGCTTCACAGCCACGTTAGTACAGGTCGGGATCCGCCACCGGACGATCCGTTTTCCCGCTTCGGCCGAAATAAACCATGTCCAGAGCCTGATTCTGGCTGTTTACTCCCTATCCGTAAGCACAGGCAGGGTGAACGCATCAAACGATGCATGCATGAAGGCTATGTGCCTTTGCTGATGGCTCTGTCACCGTTAGGTGTGGAAATTTCAGTCATCACAGGGAAGAAATTCTTGCCTATTCGTGAGGAAGCCGAGATTTCCACATTTAATGGTGACAGAGCCTTGCTGATTGGGGGCGAAGTTCGTTGGCTATCAAAAAGTAGCTGACTGTTTCCGCTTTTACGGGATACAACGCAAAAAGGCTTCAAAACCGGAGTGTTGAAGCCTTTTTTAAGCATTCTTCAATCAGGGACTGAAGAAGCTGTTTTGTGCGGGCCAGTTAGCCTGCAGCGTTGAGCAGGGCTTAGTAGCCGCCGCGTCCACCGCCGCCGCCACCGGAACGTCCGCCGCCAGCGCCGCCGCCGCCGTACGGGCTACGGAAACCGCCGTCGCTGCCGCCGCCGGAAGAACGGCCGCCGCCGCCGTATCCACCGCCGCCGCCGCCGCCGCCAGCGCCACCACCGTAGCCGCCACCGCCGCCACCGAAGCCGCCGGTACGTGGAGGACGTGCTTCCATCGGACGTGCTTCGTTCACAACAACGCTACGGCCGCCCAAAGGCTGGCCATTCATGCCGTTGATAGCAGCTTGCGCTTCTGCGTCGCTAGCCATTTCGACAAAGCCAAAGCCTTTGGAGCGACCGGTGTCGCGTTCCATCATGACTTTAGCGCTGGTGACAGCACCGAATTGGCCAAAAGATTGTTGCAGGTCTTCGTCACGCACCGAGTAAGGCAGGTTGCCGACGTATAGTTTGTTGCCCATGAAGGGACTCCTCTAAAACACAAAAATAAAAGCGATGGGGTCCCGAAAGCACAACAAATCTT
>JBDSZF010000105.1:0-3437 GCA_039925285.1 Polaromonas sp. | reverse complement strand
CCTTGCAGCCGCGCAGGGCCTGCTTGAGCGTGGTGACGCAGCCCAGCACCTGGCCCTGGCGCAGCCACTCGTGCGTGAAGTCCTGGTCGTCGGTGATGATTTCCATCGGCAGGCCCTGCTGCGCCAGACCGGTCAAGGCCTGCAATGCCCAGGTGGCAATGCTGTCGGCATTGATGGCAATCGATATGCGCTCTTCCTCGCGCACCCCGCGCAGTGAACTGGGCGCCAGCTCCTTGAGGTCGCGCTCCAGATCGGCGCGCAGCAGGCGCAGCATCTTGGTGTGCTTGAGCAGCAGCTGCCCGGCCGAAGTGGCCTTGAGCGGACGGCTGCGCACGATCAGCACCGTGCCGACCTGCGCCTCCAGCGCCCGCAGCCGCTGCGATACCGCCGACTGGGTGATCGACAAACGCCGGGCCGCGCGTTCAAAACCGCCCTCCTCCACAATCGCGGCCAGGCATTCCAGCGCATCGGGATCAAAACTGCTCATTCGAACGGCTTCCTGTATTAGTCATACTGATGTTTCGGCTAACAGTTTAATTTTACTGTTAATTGGCGGCAAGCTGTTGCACACTTGGACTTCAGAAAAGGGGATCGTCATGAAAGTCGTGGTTCTGGGCGCGGGCATCATTGGCATCAGCACCGCCTGGCATTTGCTGGAGCGCGGGCATGAGGTCACGGTCGTGGACCGGCAGCCCGATGCGGCGCTGGAAACCAGCTTTGCCAATGCCGCGCAAATTTCCGTCAGCTACTGTGAACCCTGGGCCAACCGGGACGCGCCGCTCAAGGCGCTGAAGTGGATGTTCCGCGATGATGCGCCGCTGCTGTTCCGGCCGCAGCTGCCGTTCGGCGAAGGCTGGCAGCAATGGCGCTGGGGCCTGCAGTTCCTGGCGCAATGCAACGACGCCGCTTTCGAGCGCAATGTGCAGCAGCTGGTGGCGCTGGGCGCCTACAGCCACAGCGCTCTGAAGGACGTGGTGCGCGCCACCGGCATTGACTACCACCGGCTCGAGCGCGGCATTGCGCACTACTACACCGAGCAGAAGTCGTTTGATCGGGCCGGCGACGCGGCCGCGCTGATGCGCCAATACGGCGTGGCGCGCCGGGTGGTTTCTACCGCCGAGTTGCTCAAGATCGAGCCGGCCTTCAGCGCCTTTGCCCACCGCATCGTGGGCGGCACCTATACCGCCAGCGACGAAAGCGGCGATGCCCGCGTCTTCACGCAGGCGCTGGCCCGGCGCTGTGCCGGGCGGGGCGTGCAGTTTTTATACAGCCATGATGTGGTGCGCCTTGAGAAAACCGGCAACGCTATTGATTCAGTAGCTATCCGCGCTCATGGAACGGGCGCAAGCGGCCAAAATGATGCTCAAGTGACAGATCTGAAGGCCGATGCGTTCGTGGTGGCCTGTGGCGCCTGGACCGCGCCGCTGCTGCGCACGGTCGGTGTTGACCTGCCCATCTATCCGGGAAAAGGTTACAGCGCCACCTTCCGGTTGCTCAAGCCCGAACGCGCGCCTTTTGTCAGCACGATTGACGATGAAGTCAAATGCGCCATGAGCCGGCTCGGCAATGAACTGCGTGTCGCCGGAACGATTGAAATCGGCGGTTATGACCTGTCACTTAGCACGCCGCTGGCCAGGGCGCGCTGCAGCATGCTGGCCAAACGGATCGAGGAAGTCCTGCCCGGCGTGTGCGACACCCGGCTGGAAGAAGAAGGCGGCCGGCCGCAGTTCTGGACCGGCCTGCGCCCGGCCACGCCGACCAACATTCCCTACATCGGCAGAACCAGAGTGGGCCGGCTGTGGGTCAACGCCGGCCACGGCACACTGGGCTGGACCCATGGCGCGGGCTCCGGCAAGGCCATGGCCGAACTGATCAGCGGCGAAATGCCGGGCATGGAATTTGGTTTCCATGGGTTTGACCGCGCCAGCGCCCAGGTAAGGACACAAGCCGCCTGATTCTGGAGGCGGCCCGGAAAAACCACCGCCGCCAGGCGCATGGGCATCGCTTCCGAAGGCCAACGACGCTCGTCAATCGTGTCGCCAGTGCAATTCCTCGCGGGTTGAATTTCCTCTGCGTTTGATTTCGCTCAATGGTCCCGGCGCGACCGCCGGTATGGTCACGTCACTCGGCAACACTGAAGGATGTGGTGAGGGTGTTCGTCGGCAAGGCGAAAGCGATTCTTGAGGTCTTCGGGGCTTACTGGAGAAGCAACAAATGGCGGAATGGGGTGCTTTTGCATTCGGAGTCGTCCTCGGGTGGTTCGTGTACTTCACGAACCGGTACCGTAAGGGCGAGGTCCAGTTCAGCGATCTCACCACGCTGCTGGGTGTGATCGGCGGTGGCGCCGTCACCGCGCTGTTCGGCGAGGCAAAGACGGCGTTATTCGGCGCCTATGGCATGGGGCTCGCGGTGGGTTTCTTCGCCTACTTCCTCGCATTGATGGTGCTGGTCAAGCTATCCGGCGGTGTGTTTACGGCCACATGGTTCCTGGATGGCCGGCGCAAGCAGCTCGCAGAGAACGAGACCTTCGGCGAGACCCGTCCGACTGTCGCGCCCATGGCCGTCCAGCTGGAGGGTCCCCAGCAGGCGATGGCGACAGCTGCGCGTTCCCCGCTCTGCGTGGCGGTGGACGGGCGCGACCGGGCGATGGCTGCCCTTTCAGACGTCCTGCGCGACCTGATGCGGCGGATCAGCGACAGGACGGACGCCGCCGACCGCTCCGAGTTGCAGGAGGCACACCTCCGGCTCACGCAGAAGCACGACGAGCTCGCTACCCTGCGGCTCAAGGACCTGCCCGACTCGGAATCGGTCCGGGTTGCGCTGGCCAGGCTGGACGCGATCACCGCGGAGCTCGTCGCGGACGCGCAGGAGATGAAAACCACCACCAACGCGCCCGCGACGGCAGCCAAGATGATCGACCGGGCGAGCAGGGTGATCGGGTTTCTCGGGGCGATGTTCGCCTGAGGCCGCACGCCCCGGCCCGGGCGCCACTATTTCACGATTTAAAAGGAGAGTGTCATGACGATCAACGAAAAACATTATTGCAGTTGCCTCACCGAGGGTTCCCTCAGCGCTGAAGACCAGCAGCTCCTTGGCGGCCACAAGGCCGCACTGCTTCGCGATGCGAAATGGACGGTCGGCAGCGTGATCACGGTGCGTTTCCTCGAAGGGGCGCCCGCATTGCAGCAGCGCGTGCGGGCGGTCGCCGAGGAGTGGACCAAGCTCGCCAACCTGACCCTCGACTTCCGCAGCAGCGGGCCGACGGACATCCGGATCGCCTTCGTGCAGGGGAACGGCTCGTGGTCCTATCTCGGCAAGATTTGCCGCCGGATCCCCGAACCCAAGCCGACCATGAACTATGGGTGGCTCACGCCGACCTCCCCGGACGACGAGCTGCGGCGCGTCGTGCTGCACGAGTTCGGCCACGCGCTCGGCCT
>JBDSZF010000104.1:0-5766 GCA_039925285.1 Polaromonas sp. | reverse complement strand
TTCAGC
The DNA here is from genome assembly GCA_039925285.1 of Polaromonas sp. Classification (GTDB taxonomy): domain Bacteria; phylum Pseudomonadota; class Gammaproteobacteria; order Burkholderiales; family Burkholderiaceae_C; genus Polaromonas. The sequence goes on along the minus strand of JBDSZF010000104.1, from coordinate 5,760 downwards.
CTGGTGCGGGTGCGCGAACATGCCGAGCCGATTGCCTTCCACGACGGCGAGACGCGCGAGATGTCGGCGCTGCAACGTGTTTTCGCGGCGGCCTACGCCAACTACCAGCAGGTGCTGCGCTGGCAGTTCAAGCTCAACCTCTTCCAGTACGCCCACAGTTTTCTGACCATCGTGCTGCCCACCGTGATCATTGCCAACGATGTCCTGTCCGGGAGGCTGGAGGTAGGCCGGGCGATTCAGGCCGCCGGCGCCTTCGCGGCCATCCTGAGCGCATTGACGGTGATCGTTGAACGCTTCGAGAGCCTGAGCCGCTTTTCGGCCGGTGTGGACCGGCTGCACGCTTTCTCGGAGGCATTAGGCGTAGAGGCGGGCCAGCCCGTCATCCCGACCGACGATGGCCAGCAAATTCACACCGTGCATGGCTTTGAACTCGCGCTTGAGCGGCTGACGGTGCTCACGCCCAACCGGGAGCACCTGCTGATCCGGGAGATCAAGCTGGCCGTCAAGCCAGGCGAGGGACTGCTGATCGTCGGACCCAGCGGCACGGGCAAGAGTTCGCTGTTGCGGGTGATTGCCGGGCTGTGGAACACCGGATCGGGCGAAGTGATGCGCCCGGCCGGATCGGACATGCTGTTCCTGCCCCAACAGCCCTACCTGCCGCTCGGCGACCTGCGCTGCCAGCTGACCTATCCCCACACGGAGCGCGACATCTCGGACGAAGAACTGCTGCAGTGGCTGGAGCGGGTGAATTTACCGACACTGGCTGAACGCTTTGGCGGCCTGGGCGCCGAGGTGGACTGGGCCAAGGTGCTGTCCATCGGCGAACAGCAGCGGCTGGCCTTTGCCCGGGCTCTGCTCTCCAAGCCGCGCTACCTGCTGCTCGACGAGGCCACCAGCGCGCTGGATGCGGGCAATGAAGAGCGCCTGTACGGCCAGCTGGCCGGCCTGTCGATCACCCCGGTCAGCGTCAGCCATCACCCGGCTATCGTGAAATTCCACCATCGGGTCGTGGAGTTCCCCGGGAATGGCAGCTGGACGCTGCATGAGGCGGACGGCTATCGTTGGGTGCCGTAAAAAGCACTGGAAGTCACTGGATCAATGTCACAGCGCCCCAGAGCGCATTTTCTGCCAGGTGATTACTTCACCAGCCCCAGCAAATCCCTGAATTCCGGGTGTTCACAGGTGCGCAGCCACTCAAATGCCACCATCTCTGTCGTCACCAGCTCGGCGCCATTGCCGGCCAGGCGGTCAAAAGCGGCATCGCGGTTGCGCTCGCTGCGGGAACTGCAGGCATCGGTGACGACCCAGACGTCAAACTCTTCCTCCAGCAATTCCAGCGCGGTCTGCATCAGGCAGACATGGGCTTCGCAACCGGCGATCACGATCATGCTTCGGCCCTCTTCTTGCGGTTCGGGTGGTTTTTGCATGTGCCTGGGAAGGCTGCGGGCATTGCCGCCTGTCGCTGCCTTGCGGGCGGGTGGACGCAGCCACTCGACCAGGCCATCGGCGGCAGCGCTGAAATGCATCTTGGCCATCGTCTTGCCACCGGCCGAATCAATCGCCGCCTGCACCTCGGGCAGGTTCTGGCCCAGCTTGTCGGGATTTTGGGCTGTGCCCCATACCGGCACCTCCATGATCCTGGCCATGCGGGCCAGGCGCACGGCGTTGGCAACGACCCGTTCATTTTCAAAAATGACGGGCATCAGGCGGACCTGGTAGTCCACCAGGACCAGTTGGGAGTCATCGGCATCGAGCAGCATGGTTGCTTATTCCTTAAGTTGGGACGCCATTATCCCAGCCGGCTTCAGGGATGTGTGCAGACGCCCCTGCCCTCAAGGCGAGCTGAGCGCTCGGAAAGGAATCAGTAGCCGCTCTGGTTCTGGATGGCATCGACCACCATGCCCGTGCCAATGGCAAGCAGCAGGATGTCGGAAGCCACGCGGACATAACGGCAACCTGATCATTGCTGGGCAGGCGCTGGCCCACAACGTATTTTTTGGCTTGTCCGGGAGGCATGCAGCCATTGTTTTTCTTGGCAAGGCCGGGAGGGCAACGGCCAGCCTTGTACTGCTCGCCGAAGTAGTTATTCACCACCACCACCCGGAGTTGATCACCGAAATAGCCGCCACCCCTGACTTCGGCCACCCGAGGACTGTTGCCGAATTTTTTGTCCCAAGGGCCATGTTCCACCCGCTGGTTGTTTGGCTACATGTCCAATAGCATTGAAAGGTCATGAGTCCACCGGCTCAGGCAATTTCGCGAACTTGAGCAGAGGGGTCGCAAACAGGGTTTCGGCCAGGAAACAGAGCAAGGCTGACAGAAAGGAAACCACGCCCGACAAAAAGCACACCGTGGCGATTTTGAAAATCGGCAATTCGCTGGTCTCGCCCAGAAACAGCAGGATGATGGTGGTGCCGATCAGGATAGCGCATAAGGTCAGCAAAGCCAGGCAGCCATTGACCAGCCAGCCCCGGTGCCTGAGCCGGCGCAACTCTTCGTATATTCTGGCGGCCTTTGGCGGCTCAAGCGCGCCGGTTTCAAGCCGGCCTTCCAGAAACCTGGCGCGGTCAATGATCCGGGCCAGACGTCCGGCCACCGCGCCAATCATCCCGGAAACGGCTGTCAGAAAAAATACCGGCGCCACGGCCAGTTGTATGCCGTGCGTCACGGTCGAGAGATCCGTCGCAAAATTCATCCGCACTCCGCTGCATGAGATTGAAAGGCCGCCATTTTCTCATGCAGAGGACTGGAAGCATGGCTGATTGCAACGTTCAACCGGCAGCCCAAAACCGCTCAATAGCGACTGGTGCAGCCTGCCCGACAGCGGAGGTCAGTTCAGGAATGCAAGGACTGCCCCTCTTGAACATGGGCACTCAAGGGGAAGAAACTACTGGCCAGCGGTGGCATGGCCGCCTGAAAGGCTTCCAGCGGCGATTTCATGCCTGTGTCTTTTTCGATTTCCAGCACGTGGTTCACACTCCTCATCATTTCTACTTGTGTCTGCATCGCTTGCGCGGCAATTTTCTGCCAGTATCTGCCTGCATTTTCCAGGGTAAAGCGCAGCAGTTCGGACTGGATGGCCATCAGCTCGGTGGGCGGGCAAGGCGTACACAGCTTTTGGGCCGCCTCCTCATGAAAAATCGAAGCCTCATGCGCCGCTTCCTGCTGGATTTTTCGCAGGGCTTCGCTGCCGCGGCACAGGACGCTGATGCTTTCAACGGCCAAGGCAAGCTGGTGACGGCCAAGATCAGCCAAGAAATTAGGGACAAAAGATGGATCGTTACTTGATACCCTGCGCTTCGCGGAGGTTTCTCTGGGTTTCGTACTCATTGCAGTTCCTCTTTTAAAAATGAGGTGAAAAGATGGCAACCCGTGGGGGACGCCGCATAGCCGGATTTTCCATGCGCTGGCGACCCGCACCCATGGTTGGGCGTGTAAGAAGGTTAACAAGGCTTAAGTGTTCCTCACCTTGATCCCTGATGACAATGGAGATTTGACCGATGCCAGAAGATTGGCGGCGCTGAGGCGCTGGAAATCTGGCTGGCCAAGCGCAGCCATCCAGACATCGAAAGGCATGCTCTCTTTTTGAGAGTCTGTTCTTAGGCAAATTTCCGTTGCGCATCCAGCGCCAGCCCGGCACCGATGCTGCCGAACAGGTCGCCCTCGACGCAACGCGCCTGCGGCGTCAGCGCCAGCACCCGCTCGCGCAGCAAGGGCACGCCACTGGAGCCGCCGGTGAAAAACACCGTGTCAATGCCTGCTGCAGTCATTCCCGCATCACTGAGCAGGCGCGCTACCGTCTGCTCCACCGAGGCCACCAGTCCATCGATGGCCTGGTCCAGTTCCGCGCGGTGTAGCGTGACCGTCTCCCCTGCAGCAATACGGCCCATGTCGATTTTTGCCACCGGGGCATTTGACAGGGCGATTTTGGCCTCTTCAACCTGAAGTGCCAGCCAGTGACCGGCGCGTTCGCGAACCACGCTTTGGAGCCGTTCCAGCTTGGGCTTGTCGCTCGCGTCGCGATGCAGTTCGGCAATCTGTGCCCACGCTTTTTTGGTGTAGGCCTGGTTGATGGTGTGCCAGGTCGCGAGATTGAAATAGGGTGAGGAAGGCATTTCGCGGCCGTTCTTGAGGAGGCTGCCCAGCCCCAGTATCGGCATCATGCTGGCCAGGCTCAGGGCCTTGTCAAAATCGGTACCGCCAATATGCACGCCGCCGCTGGCCAGGATGTCATCGCGCCGCTCGACCCGGCGGGCACGCTCAGGACCGACACGGATCAAGGTGAAGTCGGAGGTACCGCCGCCAATGTCAACCACCAGCACCAGCTCTTCGCGCGAGATCTGCGACTCATAGTCAAACGCGGCCGCAATCGGCTCGTACTGGAAAGCAATGTCGCGCAGGCCAGCCTTGCGGGCGATGTCTTCCAGGGTGTCCTGGGCGCGCTGGTCAGCCACCGAATCATCATCGACAAAAAACACCGGCCGGCCCAGCACGGCGCGGGTAAATTCACGCCCAGCCGCACGCTCGGCCCGCCGCTTGAGTTCGCCGATGAACTGCGCCAGCAGCTCCCGAAAAGGCACGGCACGGCCCGCCACCTCGGTATGCTCGTCCATCATGGAGGTGCCCAGCAGACTTTTAAGCGAACGCATCAGCCGGCCTTCATGGCCTTCCAGGTAGTCGGCCAAAGCGGCACGGCCATAACTGACATGTTCGTCTTCGGCATGAAAAAAGATCACCGAAGGCAGCGTCAGCTTGTCGTCCTCAAGCGCCAGCAAGGCCCGCTGCCCCGGGCGGCTCCAGCCAGCGGTGGAGTTGGAGGTTCCGAAGTCAATCCCGCAGGCGTCCACTGGCACAGCCGGTTCGGCGATGGCGTTCATCGTTCGGCCGGCTTGCTGTAGCCGTTTTCTGCCCAAACAACCGCACTGTTACGATTCAGCTTGAAGGATGGCGCCACACGCACCTCGGCGAGCAACGCCCCCGTCTCATCATGGGCACTCAGCAGCGCATGCGGATGGTCTTCGTCGGGAACAATATCGAGCGAAACAGTGACCCGGGCCGCATTGGCCGTCACCGTGATGCGCTGGTGCAGGCTGGCGTGCAGTTGCTGCTCATGCCGGCGGACAAACTCGGCAGCCGTCTTGACCAGCGTGTTGAAGGCGTTGACATCGAGCGGCTTTGGGTTTTTCTTGTCGCGCCCCATGGTCCAGGGGCCGACCAGCGCGGGTTCGGGCTCGCCGTCCTTGATCATCGCCACGGCCCAGCCGTCGTCGTCTTCGTTCTTGATCACCTGGGCCGTCCAGCCATCGCCGCGCCAGAGACGCGGTTCCTGTATTTTGGGCAGGTCGGTTAAAGAAGAATCATCAGCCGGATTCGGCGTCGGTAGGCGGGGGTCAGTCAAGGCTCTGTCACTCAGGTCAAAATTCGCGCCGAAAATGGGCGCTACAGGATGGGATGCGGATTTTACTGTCGGCTTGGAAGCAAGGAACTGTAAAGATCAGCAGTAGCTATTTTTTTAATAGCAAACTTACAATCAAAAGCATCTCTGCGCATCTGCAGTTCCAAACACCCAAAGCAAAGGATGACCATGACTGAATGGGTTACGAAAATGTTGGCATTGATCAAAAACGGCAATATCCCGGCGGCAGTCGCCCAGATCAAGGCGACCACCAGCAGCAAGGATTTGCGTCATTTGCATACCGCGCTGGACAAGGCCAAGGCACTGCCGCGACTTCAGGCGGTGGAACTGGCCATCAATGATCA
>JBDSZF010000103.1:0-2760 GCA_039925285.1 Polaromonas sp. | reverse complement strand
GCGTGGGAACCGCTACCGACGCACTGAGCGCACTGCGTTCCGGCCAGATTGATGCCCTGAGCAATACGGACCCGATCATGACTTTTTTGGAGCAAAAAGGCGAAGTCAAAATCATCAGCGACACCCGTACGCTCAAGGGAACGGCTGAAGTGTTCGGCGGCCCGATGCCGGCGGCCTGCCTTTATGCACCCATGGACTTCATTCGCAAGAACCCAAATACCTGTCAGTCGCTTGCCAATGGCATTGTTCGCGGTCTGAAGTGGCTACAAACGGCAGGGCCGGGGGACATCATCAACACCGTCCCTGAAAGCTATTTTCTAAACGATCGCGCGCTCTACCTGGCTTCTTTCAACAAGGTACGCGAGTCGATTTCGCTCGACGGCATCATTCCGGACGAGGGGCCCCGCATGGCACTGAATGCGCTGGCCAGTTTTGATGCGAGTATCAGGGCCGACAGGATCGACCTGGCCAAAACCTATACCAACGTATTTGCCCAGCGGGCCAAGAAACGTTTCAGGGCTTGATGCCATTTCTGCCAGCGCTGGTTTGCGCGCGGTAGTTGAAAATCATCCTGTCGTCCTACAGCCCTGGTCTGTCCGGCTATCTACAGTGCTGAGGCACTCTTCTGCATTTTTCTTGCGACGGCGGTTTTTGGCTGTGCCGGCAAAATTCAATAACAAACCAAAAGGAAAACCATGAATCTTTCAATGAGCATCGGACCGATCGTCGCTCTCATCGCAGGCATTCTTATTCTGCTGATTCCCAGGCTGCTGAACTATATCGTGGCTGTTTACCTGATCGTCATCGGGCTGATCGGCCTGTTCGGGACGGGCTCCTTGCGGATCTAGCGGCCGCAAGCCTGGGGCTTGGGCCGGCAGAAAACTCAACGTTTTTTCGACTTGACAATCGTTTTGCTGGCGCTGCGTTTTACCGCCTGGATAGCAGGGCGGCCCGATGAGCGGGCCGGTTTTTTGAAGGACCTCACCGTGTCCAGGGCCACGCGGGCGGTGATCGGCAGGTAAAGCACGACCTGATGGCCCTTTTTAAAGCCTGCGTTGGTGCTGACACTGTTCCAGCCCGCCACGCTGGCCGCAGCCAGGTCATATCGGCTGGCAATGCTGGCGACGGATTCGCCCTTGCGCGCCTTGACCGTCGTGCGTCGGGTAACGATTTCAGGGGCCAGAGAAACCTGGGCGTTGTCGGCCACATGGCTGGTGACATCGTTGGCCATCAGCGCCGTGCGCGGCACCAGCAGGGTGGAGCCGGCCTTGATGAGCATGCGCGGCGGTATGTTGTTCATGCTGCGCAGGTCAGCTTCGTTCATTCCGGTATGCCTTGCCGCTTCAGTCGGGTTCATGGTGCTCGGGGCGGTCCATGCGGTCCAGCTTGCATATTGTCCCTGGGCGTGAGCGTCAAAGTTACGCTGAAAAACAAGCGCATTGTCCCAGGGCAGCAAAATCTGTGGCGTACCTGCGGCCAGGATGACCGGGCGGCGGGCCGACGGATTCAGCGCCTTGAAGACTTCAATCGGCACATCGGCCAGCCGTGCAGCCAGAGCCACATCAATGTCCCGCGTGATCTGGACCTGCTGAAAATACGGGTGGTTTTCAATCAGCGGCAACTCGGCGCTGAAAGCCTGCGGATTGGCAACGATATTTTTGACAGCCTGAAGCTTGGGCACATAAAGCCGGGTTTCCGCCGGCATGTTGAGTTCGTCGTAACTGGTGCCCAGGCCGGCTTTCTGGTTTTTGGCAATGGCGCGGCTCACGCTGCCTTCGCCCCAGTTGTAGGCGGCCAAGGCGAGGTGCCAGTCGCCAAACATGCCGTAGAGCTTTTGCAGGTAGTCCAGTGCGGCACGGGTCGATGCCAGCACGTCGCGGCGATCGTCGCGGAAGTCGTTTTGCTTCAGGGCAAAGTATTTGCCGGTCGCCGGCATGAATTGCCACATGCCCGCGGCCTTGGCACTGGAAACCGCCTGCGGGTTAAAGGCGCTTTCGATAAAGGGCAGCAGCGCCAGTTCGGTAGGCATCTGGCGGCGCTCCAGCTCTTCGACAATGTGAAAAAGATATTTGCTGGAGCGCTCGGTCATGCGCTGGATATAGTCCGGACGGCTGGCATACCACTGTTCCCGATCCGTCACCAGCTCGTTTTGCAGATCGGGCATGGCAAAGCCCTGACGAATGCGATCCCAAAGCTCCTTGGGCGGCTCGGTGGAGGCAATCGGGTAGGAATTCAGCTGGCCAGGGGTAATGGCGCGTAGCGGGCCACCCCGCCCTTGCGGTATGGCGCTGGTGCCGGATCCGGTGGCCAGCACCGGATCGCCAGGCATGCCCGGCTGGGTCGCGCAACCTGCCAACACTGACATCACCAGCAGGAGCGCCAGCGAAACGAAACGGAAATCAAGGATGGAAAAAGAAGGAAAAAAACGAACGGTTCGTGAGTGAGGCATCATTTAAATTGGTTTTTCCACTGCCGCAGTGCGGCAAATACGGTGGTGTCGTCATGAGTTGACGCATCGAAGTGGTGCGCGGCCGCCATGATATTGGTGTGCCGCGTACGTAAAAAAGGGTTGATCAGCATTTCCTGGCTGATGGAGCTGGGCAAGGTCGGTAGTCCTTGGTCGCGCAACCGCCGGCAATGCTGCTGGTACGCTGCCAGCTCTGCATTGTCAGGTTCGACCGCCAGCGCAAAGCGCAGGTTGGCCAGTGTGTATTCATGCGTGCAGCAGACCCGGGTCGCGCCGGGCAGTGCGGCCAGCTT
>JBDSZF010000102.1:0-11481 GCA_039925285.1 Polaromonas sp. | reverse complement strand
GCTCCGAGGTGGCGCAGGCCTGCGCCACGCCATCGGGGTCCAGCCAGTGCTTGCTGGCGCCGTCGAGGCGGCAGTCAGGCCCCTGGCTCCAGCCTGGCGCCAGGGCGCGCAATTCGGCGCGAAGCTGCAGGAACTCGTCGATCAGCGCATCGACCCATTCGGCGCGGCGCTCTCGGGTTTGCAGATTGCGCGCCGGGTCGGATTTCAGGAAGGCCAGCAACGCCTTGAGCGCCTGCCGGACTTCGGGGCGGCGGCTGTAGCAGGGGAACATGGAGTCGGTGTTCAGCAGCGGTTTTAAATCCACCGAGCGCCAGACGGGCGGCAGCGAAGCGAACAGAAAATTGTTGCCGCGCCGCTCGCTGTTGAGCTGGCTGATGTTTTGCGGCTTGGTGCCGCCGAGCTGCTGCACGGCCAGCTGCGGGTATTCGCGCACCGGGCGCTCGCTGAAAACGCCGTCTTTTTTGGCCTGCCGGGCGACTTTGGACTCTTCGCTGAAGCGGTCGTCCTGCACCGTCTGGTAAATACTGTGCGCCAGCGAGCTGGCGTAGAGCGGCGCCAGCAGGTGGTAGCCGGCATCGTCGTGCGGGTCGGTGCCGGTGAGCCAGTAGAGCTGTTTGGCCAGGGTGTGCGAAGCCAGCCGCCCGCGTGGCGCGGTCAGCGCGGCAAAAGCGCTGAGCCAGTCCTGCGCCTGCGCCGGGTCATCGCTGAGCGCGGCGGCCAGATCAGCATCGCGGGCCAGCGCCAGCGTCAGCAGGCTGCGGCCCTGGTGTTCGAGCTTGAGGAATTTGTACACATCGAGCGCGGCGGCATTACCCACCACATCACCCGCAAAATCATCGCCCAGGCAGTGGCTGCCCACCACCGGCAGCGCGGCCAGCGCCTGTGGCGGGGTGTAAAGGCTGCTGCCCCTGGCATCGGGATGTATCGGCTTGAGCGAGTGGGTGACAGCCTGAATCTGGCCCGCGCGCCGGGCAGCGTCTTCGAGCCAGGTGGCGGGAATGAACTGCTGATGAAGTTCGGCGCGTCTGGCGGGCGCGGCCTCATCGTCGTCCTTGATCTTTTCGAGCTTGTCATCGAGCCGCTTTTTCAAAAAGTCAGTGATGACAGCCCGCAACGCGGCAATGCGCTGCGGATCGGGGTTGGGCATTCAGGGTCCTCCCTGTGATTGTGAATAAGCGCTTATAGATTGTTCAAAACTTGTTTAGTGTGTCTCAATTCGTAAATCAACTATTGCTGAATATGCGTAAGCTTAGAAAACCACTCAAAACAACGCCATGAAACCATCCATATTCGTTCAGCAGCATCGCATGCATATGCCTCATTTTTATAGCACCCAGTACTATAATTTTTCATGCACAGCAAAAAGGTTTTAAAACAAAAACATTCGATCGCTGGGCAAAAAAGCTGTTGAGTGACGATCTGCTTTGCGCAGCAGCACGCGACATTGAACAAGGCCGCTATGAGGCGGACTTGGGCGGCGGTGTCTGCAAAAAGCGAATTGCCGTTCCTGGGCAGGGCAAGAGTGGCTCGACCCGAACGCTCGTAGCCAAGCAACATCCAGGCGCCATCATCTTTTTGGTCGGGCGGGAGAAAAAAGCGCCTGGTGCAGACTTCCCGGACGCCTTGGTTGAGGTGGTCAAGGTGATTGCCAGCAACTTGCATAGGCAAAGCATGGAAAAACTCGATGAAATGAAAACTTCTGGCGAACTCAAGGAGATTTGCAATGCGCAAAAAGGACAGTGAAGAAACCCGCATGCTCAGGGAAATGCTGGAGACCGCGCAGGGACTCCATACACACGGTGTCATGTCAAAGGTGGACATGGCTCGCGTTCGCACACTCTGTGAGGAGCCGCCCGCCTACCCGCCTGAACGGGTTGTAGCAGTCCGCACAACCATTGCCAAAGTCAGCCAGTCCGTGTTCGCCTCATTTCTCAATGTGAGCGTTTCCACCGTGCAAAAGTGGGAGTCGCCCACGGCAGACAAGCATCCCAGCGGGGCCGCCGCCAAACTGCTTCAGATCGTCGAGACAAAAGGGCTGGAGGCTCTGCTCATCTAAAAAACAACGAGCTTCGAGCTGGCGCTGGACGAAAGCAGCATCACCTGTACTTGGTAAACCCCAGCGCCGGGTGAAAGCGCCAGCCACTTCCATTTTTGTTCTTGGGCAGCGTCACCGTGCCAAAGCGGCGGGCGCAATCAGCCAGCGGCATGTCCAGCTCGGCGGCCAGTTCGCTCAAGGCCTGCCAGTAGTCGATCTGGCCCCAGGGACTGATGCCGTACCCTTGAACCGCTGTGTCGGCAATGCGGTGGTTTTGCGACTTGTCCACCAGCAGAAACACGGTTTCCGCGTAGCGGCCATTGGGCTTGTCCAACAGCTGCGCCAGCTCGTAGTCGTCTTCATCCTCGTTCGGGCGCAGCAGCAGATCGACGCGCTCCATGAGGTCGAGCCGAAACGGCTGCTGCTGCGCCAGCACGGCGGTCAGCAGGGCATCGGCGGGCGGAAGGCTCCACCAGCTGGCGGCGTTGAGCGCGGGCGGCGCGCTGGCCTGGGCGGAGCCGCGCTGGCGCGTTCCTGGCAGGGACACAGGCGCGGCAGCTGCGCTCTGCACCAGCATCTGTTTGGCCATGCGGGTGTGCTCCAGATCAACCAGCCGGGTGCGCGGCTGCAAGGGGCCGGACGGCGCGACGATGCGCGGCCTGGCGTCAATCACCCCGTTTTGCGTCATGGGCAGCAGTTGCGCGAGGTGGTGGGTATCGAGCGGGAACGCAGCGGTTTCAAACCCCGGCCGACAAAACGCAGGCTTTCCTGGTTCGCGAAAATGGCGCAGGTTGAAATCAAACACCCGCAGATTCGGCGTTTGGCAGTCGCCCTCGCGGTGGCGGCGGATGCGCCCGGCCAGCTGGATCAATGAGCGCATCGACGAAGGCTCGACCACCGCCCAGTCGTAATCGTGATCGCGCCCGACTTCGGTCACGGGCGAGCCCAGCACGATGAAAAGCTGGTCGGCCTCTGGATGGGCGTCAAGCCGCTTTCGGATGCCTGGCAGGCCAAACACCGCATCGCTCTGGCGGCGGTTCAGCGCCTGATCGAGCTGGCGCTCGATGCCAGAGCGAATCAGGAGCGGAAATTGCGAGTGGTAAGCGCACAGGTGAATATGCACGCCGTCAGGCGCGCCCAGCGCGTACAGCGCCAGCGCGACTTCTACCAGCGGCTCGATGTTGGCCATGCGGATCAGGCCAAAGCTGACGCGTTTGGCGCTCTGGACATCAAGGCTGTGGTGCTGCGCGTGCAGCGCAATGGCGGCATCGCGGGCCAGTCCGGCAAAGCGGGCCGGGTGCCGCTCACGCTCGGTGCCCACGTCCAGCGGCAGCAGTTCGTAACGGCGGCGCACCGGGGCCTTGGCGAGCTGGTCGCAGCGTCGGGCGGCAAAGGCCTGATGCGCGGCGGCGAAACCCTGCGCATCGTCGCAATCGGCTTGCGACTGGCTGAACTCGTCGAACCAAGCGCAGCACACCTGCGGCGCCCGGTCGGCGGTCCCCGGCCTATTGCCCCGGTTGCGCTGGAAGTGATGCCGCCCGTTGCGGTAAGCCTCGAACAATCCCAGCACCAGCGCGGGCGGCAAGGTGGCCGAGGACAGCAGCACGCGCGCGCCCAGCAAACCGGCCCAATGCACCAGCCGGGTCAGCGCGGGCAGGTCGGCGATGTCGAAATCGTCCGGCTCGTCGAGCACGAGGTCGCCGCTCATCAGCCGCAGCATGGGCGCAATCTGGCGCCCGCCGCGCTCGCTTTCGGTGGCGGGTGTCAGGTGGTCAATGGTGCAGACCAGCAGCGGCGCGGCCAGCAGGGCGCGCACCTGCGGGTCGTGCATGACGCGGCGCAGCAACGGATGGGCGTCGTGGTTGCCCTCGAAGCGGACATAGCTGTTTTCATCGAGCAGCGCCTGGCGCGAGGCGGAACCCGTGGCTTCGGCCTGGCGCTCATAGTGCTCGAACAGCGCCCGGCTGGCCGAGCCGCCGACACGGATCGCCAGATTGTCATCGCCCAGGCTCAGCAGATCGCGAAAGGCCGCTCCCGTCTGCAGCGTCAGGGTGCGCAGGCCCATGGCAAAGGCGCAGCGCATGCCTTTGCTGGGGTCGGCCAGGCCATACATGATGCGGGCATTGGCCAGCGTCTTGCCGCAGCCGGTGGAGGCCATGTTGACAATGAAGGCGCCGTGCTGTGTGGAGCGTTCGCGCATTGCCGCTGCCGTGTCGGCGGCCTTGTCCTGCCAGCGAAAGCGCGCGTCCTGCGAGCGTTTTTGCAGTCCTTTATGGCGGGCCAGCCGGGAAAGCTGGTCGTCAAAACGCGGCAGCGCGTGCGTCACTTCGCCGCTGTGCTGTGCCACGCCAAGCAGGTGTTCGTCCAGCGTCTGGTTGAAGTCGCCAGCGCCGCCGTTGGTGTTGGCGTAGAGCAGGTAGCCTTTGGGCACCTTGACGCGGCCCGCATCCTGGCCCGACAGGCTGGAATAGTGGTGGTCGGCCAGCATCAGGCACAGCCGTGAGAGGTGCATCACATACGGGTTGGCCAGCCAGTCGCCCTTGCCGGGCTGGGCGCGCAGTAACAGCAGGCGCTGCGCCAGCCGGGCGGTGCGCTTGCGCCACAGTGGGGTGGTCACGGGCAGGCCATGCGGAAATTGCCAGTAGAGCGCCAGGTTTTTGGCCTCGCCCTCATCCGTTCGCTCGTTCCAGCCTGCGTCGATGCGCTCCAGCACCTTGTTGAGCAAGCCGGCCTGAAAATCGCCCCGGCTGCCATCACTGGCGCGCGGCAACACGGGAAGCCGATGGTGCGTGACCACCAGCCAGCCAATGGCCTGCGCCAGCGGAGCATGGGACAAGCGGCCAAACGGCGGCTGCACATCCTTGTCCAGCCCGTCCCGTTTCAAGCGGCCCAGCCAGGTCGCATCGTCATCCGGCGTGGACGCTGCCAGCCGCGCCAGCCAGGCAGCGTCATCGTCAGTGCCGACAAAGGCCTCAAACAAGCGCAGCGACACCCATTCATGCCGGTACTGGTTGCGCTCCTGGAGCTTGCCTTCCAGACGCATCTGGAAGGCCCGGCAGGCTTTGCCCAGATCATGCAGCAATGCGGCCAATGCCGTCAGCAGGGAAATGTCCTCGCCGCTGTGCCAGTCATTCTCATCCTGCCCGCGCAGGATGTTGCGCGTAGTGGTGTTGGTGGGCACCGCGCCTTGGGCGTTAAAGCAGCGAGCATCGCCGACCGTCCAGAGCAGTTCGCTGTGGTCCAGTCCGCGAATCCAGTGGCAGGCGACTGCGGTGTTTTTGCGGGCGGTTTTTTTGAGCAGGCGGCGCAGCGTGTCCAGGCCGGACTGGGTGATAGGTGTTTGCCAGGTGCGCTCGCCACGGCGCTCGGCGAACTGGTCGAGGATGCGGCGCGTTTGCGTCAGCGCCCGCTTGTCGCACTGGGACACGAGCAGGATGTTCATGCCTGTTTTCCTTCAACGGGCATGGCGGCGGTGGCGGTTTTCACAGCCACTTCCTTGAGCGTGTCGATCATGAAGTCCAGCGCCTCGCTGCGGGTCAGGTTGTCAATGCAGGCCTGGCGAAACGCCTGCTCAGTATCGCCGCGCATTGCGGATATGAAGGCCTGTGGCAGGATGGTCGCATCCTTGACCAGATCAGCAACATCAAAAACCAGGCCGCCACGCCGCGTCTTGCCATGCAGCACCGCCAAGCCATGCGGCAGGCCCAGCACCCAGGTCGCGCTGGCGGCCAGCCCATACGCAAGGTAATTGCCATGGTCCAGGAATCGGTTGGCCGGATCGCCACCGCTGCCGCGCTGACCCCGGGTGAAGTCGCCATAGCCGGTGGCGCGGGCGGCCAGCTTGAACAGCAGTTTGCTCAATCGCGCTTCTTCGGTCAGCAAATGGGTGTTGTCCGGCACGCTGGCGATCGCTTGGCGCGACTGGTCCAGCGCGCCCTCCAGCGCGGCGACATCGACGGCAAAACCGGCCTCGCGCAAGGCCTTGCCGTGCAGCCAGTGCCGGCGGATGCGTTCCAGGCGGGCCAGCTGAAATGCCTTGGCCGCATCAAGTCGTCGCACATCATCAAACCAGAACCGTACCCAATGCTGAAGGTATTCGGTCGGGCGGTATTCGCTCTGCGGCGTGAGCCAGGCCACCTCCACATCGACTTCGTTGGCGCTGAACAGCGGCGTTCCGCCGCCGCCGCAAAAACCCACCAGCACGCCGGCCTTGGCCAGCTCGCGCATCGCCGCCTGGGTCAGCGACGTGCCGGTGCCCAGCAGCACGGTGGTGGTATTGGCTATCGGAATGTTCCAGTAAAGCGAGCGCTTGCCCTCGTCGGTCACATACTCGACGCGCCCGCCATTGACCAGCACCCGGCAATGCTCCAGGTAGTAGAGATTGGCGCGCTTGGAGTACAGGATGGTTTTGAGGTCGGAAGGGCTGAAGTCGTTCATCGAGAGAACCTGTTCAAGGGTGGCCGGACAGGCCATCTTAGGCGCCAAGCTGAACAGGCATCTGCCGCGAAACCCATGCCCTGCAGACCGCCTGCAGCGCGACTTTAAAGCGGCTGCAGCGCCCGCAGCACCCGCTCCGCGCTGATGTCATTGAGGCAGCGGGTATGGCCGAGCGGGCATTCGCGCTCGAAACACGGCGCGCAGTCCAGCGGCGGCTGGTAGGCCGGGTCTGTTTTGAGCCAGAGCACGCTGGCCTTGTCGCTCAGGGGCGGGGTATGCAGCGGGCTGGACGAGCCAAAAATCGCCACCTGGGGCACGCCCAGCGCGGCCGCGACATGCATCAGGCCGGAGTCGTTGCTGATGGTGTATTGGCTCGCGGCGATCAGGCCCAAGGCTTGCGGCAGCGAGGTTTTTCCCGCCAGGTTCAGGCATTTTCCAGCCTGCACCGCATTCACCGGCGCCGCAATCTCGTCACACAAGGCCGCTTCCTTGCCCGAGCCGAGCAGCACCACGGGCAGCTCCAGCCTGGCGGCCAGTTCGGCAAAATGACGGGCCGGCCAGCGCTTGGCCGGGCCAAATTCGGCGCCCGGCGCGAACACCACATAGCCGCCCTGCAGCAAGCCCAATCCGTGCAGCGTGGGCGCAATATCCGCCGCGTCGATATGAAGTTCAGGCCGGTCGTCCTCCAGACCGGTTTCGCCGCTCAGGGCCGAATAAAACGCCACCATGGGCGGCTTGTTTTTGGGGTTTTTCAAGCGATGCGTGAGCAGGCCGATACGTGTCTCGCCCAGGTAGCCGATGCGCTGCGCAATGCTGGCCAGAAACGGCAGCAGCGCGCTTTTGAGCGAGTTGGGCAGCACATAGGCCTTGTCGAACTGGCCTTCGATGCGCTTGGCAATGCTGCGGCGGGCCTTGAACTGCAGGCCGCCATGGGCAAACGGAAATTCGATCACGTCGGCCACCTGCGGCATGGCGCGGTACACCGGCGCCACCCACGGCAAGGCGCCTACGGTCAGGCGTTCGCCACGCGCATGCAGCCGGCGCAGCAGCGGCTCGGTCATCACCGCGTCGCCAATCCACTGCGGCGCGATGATGAGTGAGTTGACAGCAGGAGTCACAGCTTGCACGCCAGCCCTCACACCGGCGCTGCCACGTTAATGATGGCCGCCAAAGTGCTCGCCGGCCTTGAGCTTGTACAGCGTGCCGCAGTAAGAACACTTGGCTTCCCCGGTGCGCGCCACATCGAGATAAACCTTGGGGTGGCTGTTCCACAGCTTCATGTCGGCTTTCGGGCTGGGGCAGTAGACGCCGCCCTGGGCATTGAGGTCGCTGGCCAGCAACTCGATCGTGGAGGATTTGCTCATTTTGAAACTTCCCTTTGAACGTGACCGGGGATCAGACCAGGCTCAGCCAGTGCGCGTACTTCTCATTGCGGCCGTTGACGATGTCAAAGAACGCCGTCTGGATTTTTTCGGTGATGGGGCCGCGCGAACCGCTGCCGATTTCAATGCGGTCCAGCTCGCGGATCGGCGTGACTTCTGCGGCCGTGCCGGTGAAGAAGGCTTCGTCGGCAATGTACACCTCGTCGCGGGTGATGCGCTTTTGCACCAGTTCGATCCCCAGGTCCTGGCAGATATGCATGATGGTGTCGCGCGTGATGCCCTTGAGCGCACCGGCCGACAGGTCGGGCGTAGAAACCACGCCGTCCTTGATGATGAACACGTTCTCGCCCGAACCTTCGGAGACAAAGCCCGAGGTATCGAGCAGCAGCGCTTCGTCGTAGCCGTCATCGGTGGCTTCGGTGTTGGCCAGGATGGAGTTGGTGTAGTTGCTCACCGCCTTGGCCTGCGTCATGGTGATGTTGACGTGGTGGCGCGAGTAGCTGGAGGTCTTCACGCGGATGCCCTTGGTCATGCCGTCCTCGCCGAGGTAGGCGCCCCAGGCCCATGCGGCGATCATGCAGTGGATGTCATTGCCCTTGGGCGAGACGCCGAGCTTTTTGTCGCCGATCCAGGTCAGCGGGCGCAGGTAGCAGGACTCAAGCTTGTTCTCGCGCACCACGGCTTTCTGGGCTTCGTTGAGCGCGTCCTTGCTGAAAGGAACCTTCATGCGCAGGATCTTGGAGCTGTTGAGCAGGCGTTCGGTGTGGTCGTCAAGCCGGAAAATCGCCGTGCCCTTGGCCGTGTTGTAAGCGCGCACGCCTTCAAAAGCGCCGCAGCCGTAATGCAGGGTGTGGGTCAGCACATGGATCTTGGCGTCGCGCCAATCGACCATCTGGCCGTCCATCCAGATTTTGCCGTCGCGGTCTGACATGGAAGGTGCTACTGGGGGCATGGTGCGGATCCTGTGGTGAGTGAGGGGTCGTGGTGGAATGGATGAACGGGCGCTGCGCATCAATCGCCGGAGCAGGCGGTGCAAAAACCCGAAACAATGATTTTACGGTGCGGGCGGCAGCGCGCTCTCGGCAGGCCGGAAAAGTTCGTGGTGCGCCAGCTTGCCGCCGACAAACGTGCAAGTCACATGCGAGTCGGTGCCATCGGTCCAGCGGAACACCTCGGGCTGCGCGTCTTTTTCGGACTGCAGCTTGCCCAGCGCGCGGGTCATGGCGATCACATGCATCAGCGTCATGCCGGGCTTGAGCCGGGCATTGAGCATGACGGCGCTGTCCACATAGCCAATCGGCCGGTTAGCGGCCCGCTTGAGGACCGTCATCATGCGGGTGAAATGCAGCAGCATCCACATCACCAGACCGGTTGCAACGGCCGCCACGCCAGCCCAGCCGTACAGGTTGTAAGCCAGCACCACTGCGGCAACGCCGGCAGCGGGAATAAAGATTTTCTGAAAGTTCATGGCGCTATTTTCGCAGCCACAGGGGGCAGCCGGAACTGTGGGGAGTGCGTAGAGGCAAAAAGCGTATACAGGCCCGTCAGGCCTTGATGAGTTCGCGCATTTTCTTGCGCAGGGCCTTTTCGCGGTCCTGCTCGGCATGCCAGTCATGGTGAATGGCCCGGGTGACGGAAACGGCCATCAGCACCAGCACCAGCGAAAACGGCAGCGCAAACACGATCGTCGCGGTCTGCATCGCCTTGAGCCCGCCGGCCAGCAGCAGGCTGACCGCAATCGCCGAAACCAGCACGCCCCACATGATCTTGATGCGGTTGGGCGGATTCGGATTGCCACCGGTGCTCATCATGCCCAGCACCAAGGTGGCGGAGTCGCCCGAGGTGACAAAAAATATCATCACCAGCAGCGTCGCCACCACCGACATGACGGCGCCCATGGGCAGCGCATTGAACATGGCGAACATGGCGGTTGACACATCGGCCTTGACGGCAGCCGCCACCGGAACACCCTGAAAAATTTCCATGGTCAGGGCGGCACCGCCAAAAACCGAAAACCAGGCAAAGCCGACCAGCGTAGGCGCCAGCACCGTGCCCAAGATGAACTGACGAATGGTGCGCCCGCGCGACACGCGCGCAATGAACAGGCCGACAAAAGGCGACCACGACAGCCACCAGGCCCAGTAGAAAATCGTCCAGTCGCCGACCCAGGAGTTCTCGCGGAACGGCGTCATGCGCAGACTCATGCGAACGAATTCGCTCAAATAGGAGCCCAGCGTGTTGGTGAAGGTGTCAATGATGGCAATCGTCGGCCCGAGCACCAGCACGGCCAGCGCCAGCAGGGCCGCCACGATCAGGTTGCCGGTGGACAGCCACTTGATGCCGCGCCCGATGCCGCTGACGGCCGAGGCCAGAAACAGCACCGTGGTCACCGCGATGATGCCGACCTGCGCAGCGGAACCCAGCGGCAGTCCGAACACCGCGTTCAGCCCGCTGTTGATCTGCTTGGCACCCATGCCCAGCGAGGTGGCCACGCCAAAGGCCGTGGCCACCACGGCCAGCACGTTGAAGGCCGGCGACAGGCGCTGCACGACTTTCCAGGGCAGCGCTTCGGTCACCGAACTGACCAGCGGCGAGGCCTTGCGGCGGAACTGAAAGAAGGCAATCGACAACCCGACGATGCCGTAGATTGCCCAGGGGTGCAGGCCCCAGTGGAAAAAGGCGTAACGCATGGCCACATTGGCCGCTTCTGGCGTACCTGCGACCACGCCCGGGGGCGAACTCACGTAGTGCGAAATCGGCTCGGCCACGCCCCAGAACACCAGGCCTATGCCCATGCCGGCGGCAAACAGCATCGAAAACCAGGCACCCATTGAAAACTCGGGCTCGTCGTCCTCGTCGCCCAGCTTGAGGTCGCCGTAGCGGCTGATGGCCAGGAAAAAAGCCAGCAACACCAAGCCCAGCACCACCCAGAGGTAAAGCCAGCCGAAGTTGCGCGTAATGCTGACCAGCAGCTGGCCGAACACGCTGTCCAGACTGGCGGGGGACAGCAGGCCCCACAGGACGACGGCCGCGATCAGGCCGGTGGAAATGATGAGTTGCATGCGATTCCCCGATAATTCGTCGGGGATTATCGGCTCAATCCAGACGGCGCACCAAATCCAGCGCCTCTTCAATCCGCTCGACGGGGTGGATGGTCAGCCCCTCGATCGGCTTTTTGGGCGCATTGGCCTTGGGCACGACAGCCACGCTGAAACCCAGCTTGGCCGCTTCCTTCAGCCGCTCCTGGCCGCGCGGCGCGGGCCGCACTTCGCCGGCCAGGCCAACCTCGCCAAAGGCCAGAAAACCCTTGGGCAGCGCCTTTCCGCGCAGGCTGGAAGTGATCGCCAGCATCACGGCCAGGTCGGCCGCCGGCTCGCTGATGCGCACGCCGCCCACGGCATTCACAAACACATCCTGGTCCATGCAGGCGCCGCCGGCATGGCGGTGCAGCACGGCCAGCAGCATGGCCAGCCGGTCGCGGTCCAGGCCGACGCTCAGGCGGCGCGGATTCGGGCCGCCGTCATCGACCAGCGCCTGGATTTCGACCAGCAGCGGCCGCGTGCCCTCGAGCGTGACCATCACGCAGCTGCCCGGCACTGGCTCGCTGTGCTGGCTCAGGAACATGGC
>JBDSZF010000101.1:0-4635 GCA_039925285.1 Polaromonas sp. | reverse complement strand
CCAGGCCACCGAGCAAATGCAGCGTCACAATGGCCGGAAACAGTTTCATCGTCACGGTCAGCGCGCCAAATGCACCCTGCAGGCAGACCCACACCAAGGTGAGCGTGGGCCACCAGGCGGAAAGGATTCGGCCCTTCTTTTGTTCGCCACGCCCGTCTTCGCGGCGCGCCAGCCAGGTCACCAGCGTCAGCGTCAGGATCAACACCCCTACCCCGGTAGCGAGGTAGCGATGGATCATTTCAATCCAGGCCTTGGAATGCGTGACCGGGCCGGTCGGCATGGCACTTTGTGCCGCTTCGATATGCAGTTGCGCGCCGACCGGGCTGGCGCTGCCGTAGCAGCCAGGCCAGTCGGGGCAGCCCAGGCCCGAATCGGTCAGCCGGGTGAAAGCACCGAAGATCACCAGATCGAAGGTCAGAAACAGGATGACCAGCGTCAGCACCCGCAGTCGCTGGGCCACCGGTGCGTTCTTGTTGCGCGCCCAGATCCAGGCCAGCGGGCCAAGCGCCACCACCAGGCCCATGATCATCAGGCGCAGAGCCGGACTGAGGTCGTAGAGATTTTGCGCAGCCATGTCTAAAAAGAACCGGTCATTGCCATGCGTGATGGGGTTCTACACCAGCAGGGGCCGCGGAACCGGCTCTGCCGGGCCGCAGGCGCAGCAGCCCCCTCGGGGGGCAGCGCAGTACGCGAAGCGACAAGCGTGGGGGCCATGAACGAAGCGCCGGGCCGCCCCAAGCGGAGTTCAGCCCCCCGGGGGGCAGCGCAGTACGCGAAGCGACAAGCATGGGGGCCATATTCAGCGGCCTTCCTTGTCCCAGCTGCTGGAGGCGCGCAGCAAACGGTCTAGGTCGCGCTTGGCCTTGGCCGCGGCGGCCGCGTCCATGTCAGCCGGAAAACGCATCATCAGATTGCCCAGCGGGTCCACCAGGTAAAGGTGATCCTGCAAACGCTTGCCTGGCGCCGGTTCGAGCCACTGCGCCACGTCGCTTGGCGCCACACGCAGCACGGTGGCGGCAGCCAGTGCGGGCAGCAAGGCTTCACGCACCGGCGTTTCGTCATTGAGCAGCCAGACGCGGTCCAGCCGCTCCTTTTCCCGGCCCAGCGATTCGCGCAACTGGCGCTGGAAATACAGGTTCTGTTCGCAACGGACGTCACAGGCGCCGCCAGCCACGCTCAGCAGCAGCCACTGGTCTTTCAGCGCTGTCAGTTGGCCGGCCTTGCCGTCCAGCGCCTGGGTGGTGATGGCAGGCAGGGGACGCTGCGGATCAATCAACTCGCCAAAGTTCCGACGCCCTTCCGGCCTTACAACGTAGTAGGCGAAATAAGACGCAACGACCGGGCTGGCGCACACCAGCAGGACGAGAATCATTTTCCAGCGACCGGAGCGGGTATCGGCCGAACGCGCACCGGACTGGTTGATCTCGGGCATCGCATGGACGGTCAGGCCCAGCGGCTCATCCTGGGCAGCGGCGGCGAAACGGATTGAAGAAGATTCGGAAGAGTCGTTTGTCACAGTACTTGGGGCAGTTAGTGGCGGCCTTGGGCACGCAAGGAAGCACGAAAAGGAAGAATCATTTGAAACCAGACATACAGGATCAGCACCAGCCCGCACAGGCCAAACCATTGAAAAGCGTAACCATAGTGTTTGTCCACGCCAAGATTGGGTGCCGCCCATTCGCGCAGCAGGCCGTCACCGGGCAGGCCGGTTTGCACTACAGAAACAGGCAGTAGCGGCAAACCGGTCTCAAGACGAAAAGCGTCCAGATCCAGATTTTGCCGGATAGGCCCCAAGTCCACACCCTTGAACTCATATAGCTTGGATGGCGGCGGGGCAATGCGGCCCGCTACCGTCACCAGGCCGGTCGGGGTGGCAACCTCGGGCAGCCGGCTACGGTCGGCAAAGTCGCGCGGTACCCAGCCCCGCTGTACCAGGATCACCTGGCCAGTGCCTTGCAGCGCCAGCGGCGTGATGACCCAGAAACCGGTGCGCCCGCTCATCGGGCGGTTGTCGAGGTAAACCGTGTGCGAGGCTTGCCAGACACCTTGCAGCGCAACCTGCCGGTACACCTGACCCGCTACATCTTGAGTGGCTGCCAGCGCCCGTCCATCAAGTGCCGGAAGACTTTTCTTGGCTTCAATGGCGGCCTGAACGGCTTCTTTCTGGGCCGCTCGGCGTAATTGCCACTGGCCCAGCGAAAAGGTCGTTCCCGCCACCAGCACGGCGGCCAGCGTGAGCAGCCAGAATCGGCGCGAATACAGAGGGGAAGTCATGCGCAGATAATCCGGTTCATGACTTATCTTGTTGCACTGGCATTTATCGCCATTCTGGCCAGCCTGGGAGCGGCACTTTTCTTCATGATGAAAGATGGCACCGACGGCAAACGCAAAACCAGCAACATGGCGCGCGCGCTGGCATTCCGTGTCGGATTTTCGGTCTTGCTGTTTATCTGCATTCTGATTGCGTGGAAGATGGGCTACATACAGCCGACGGGCATTCCGGCCGGCAAATAAAATAAAACAAATAAAAAGGCCGCGTCAAGCGGCCTTTTTTGAACAGTCGCAAGACGGCGCAGCGGGCTCCCGCCCGCGCAGCCGCCTTACATCCAGTAAACCAGGATGTAAAGACCCAGCCAGACCACGTCCACAAAGTGCCAGTACCAGGCCGCACCTTCAAAGCCGAAATGCTTGTCGGCCGTGAAATGGCCTTTTTGCAGGCGCAGCGTGATGAACAGCAGCATCAGCATGCCGACCAGCACATGAAAGCCGTGGAAACCCGTCAGCATGTAAA
Source organism: Polaromonas sp. (assembly GCA_039925285.1). GTDB lineage: Bacteria > Pseudomonadota > Gammaproteobacteria > Burkholderiales > Burkholderiaceae_C > Polaromonas. Next base: position 1,844 of record JBDSZF010000101.1, on the reverse strand, counting down.
AGGTCGAGCCGTAGACGCCGGAACTCATTTTCAGGTTGAGTTCGGAATAAGCATGGAAGTATTCATAACCCTGAACGGTCAAAAACACGATACCCAGCAACACCGTCATCCACATGAAGGCAATCGTGCGGCCACGGTGGTTTTCGCGCAGGGCGTGGTGGGCAATGGTCAAAGTCACGCCGGAGCTCAGCAGCAGTGCGGTGTTGATCGTCGGCAGCCAGAACGGCGTCATGGTCGTGAACGGCTCAATGATGTCGGCAGGCGATGCGGTCACGCCGGCGGCCAGGCTGGGCCAGACGGCCTTGAAGTCAGGCCAGAGCAAGGCGTTGTCCAGGCTTCCCAGCGCAGGCACCGAATGCGAGCGGGCCCACCACAGCGCAGTGAAAAAGGCGCCGAAGAACATCACTTCCGAAAAAATGAACCAGCTCATGCTCCAGCGGTAAGACAGGTCGATCTTGCGGCCATACAGGCCGCCTTCGCTTTCGGCGATCGAGTCACGGAACCACTGGAACAGCGTGCCGAGCCAGAACAGCATGCCAAACGCCAGCGACCAGGCACCCCAGCCGGCGCCATTGATCCACTGGCTGGCGCCCAGAATCACAAAAAACAGGCCGATGGCGGCCATGACCGGGTGCCGTGAAGGGCCGGGCACAAAATAGTAAGGGGTTGCCCCGTGGGTTGCTGCTGACATCGCTCGACTCCTGTTTTTCTCTCGAATTTTCACTGATCTTTTTACTAAACCGTAGTGCCTAGCGGCCAACCGCCCAGTTCACCAGCAGCACCAAAACTGCCACAAATACAAAAATACCTACCAGCCCGACAGCAATGATGTGGAGCGGATTCAAATTTTTGACATCCTCTTCATAGTCACCGCGTGCCCGCAGCCCTACAAACGACCATGCGATGGCCTTGACCGTTCGCCAGAGGGAGGATTTTCGGGGCGGCGCTGCTGCCATGCTTATGCGCCCGCTTCCTTGCCCGGCAGCACAACCTGGGCAGCCGCTTTGGCGGTGTCCGGCGCTGCGGGCGTCTTGCCGCCCACTTCAAAAAACGTGTAGGACAGCGTGATGGTCTGCACATCCTTCGACAGCTTTGGATCAATCACGAAGGCGACCGGCCACTGCTTTTTCTCGCCGGGCGCCAGTGTGTACTGGCTGAAGCAAAAGCATTCCAGCTTGTTGAAATGGGCTCCGGCCTGCGCTGGCGCATAGCTGGGAATGGCCTGCGCCGACATGGTGCGGTCCTGCACATTCTGGAATTCGTACATGACCGTCGTCAATTCACCCGGATGCACCTGCAAAGAGCTTTGGGCAGGCTTGAAATGCCAGGGCCCGCGCGAGTTGGCGTCAAACTCCACCGTGATGGTGCGGGTGGGATCAACCTGCGTGTTGGCCGGAAGACGGGCGGTTGCAGCAGGAATTTGCCGGTCTCCCAAGGCCAGCACATTGATGCCGGTCATCTCGCAAATGGCTTTGTAAATTGGCACCAGCGCGTAACCGAAGCAGAACATGCCGAGCACGATCACGCCCAGCTTGCCGAACATCTTGAAGTTTTCGCGCTTGAGCATCAGGGTTCTGCCAGGTGGGAGATTTAGGGGGCTCAACGGCCCATAAAAATCATCTTGGCCATGAAACCAACAAAAAAGACGAGCGCGACCGATGCCAGGATCAAGGCCAGGCGAAGGTTGCTTTTCTTCTGAGCAGGTTTCATGGGTATTGACACCGGGCTCAAGCAATCACGCGGGTTGCCGTGGCATCCAGCTTGGGCGGGTTTTCAAAGGTATGAAACGGTGCCGGCGATGGAACTTCCCATTCCAGGCCCTCGGCGCCTTTGCCGCCCTCATC
>JBDSZF010000100.1:0-5491 GCA_039925285.1 Polaromonas sp. | reverse complement strand
GCGCCAGCGCCGAACCCATCCGCCCCGGAGTCTCCCCATGGCCAACCTGCAAACCAGCCTCATCGGCATCAAAAGCCCCAACCCTTTCTGGCTGGCGTCCGCACCGCCCACCGAAAAGGCCTACAACGTCAACCGTGCCTTTGAGGCCGGCTGGGCGGCGCGCTGGCCGAAGCCGGACCGCCGCTCGTCAATGTCAGCGGCCCGCGCTACGGCGCGCTGATGTCGCCCGACCGGCGGCTGCTGGGCTTCAACAACATCGAACTCATCACTGACCGCGACCTGGAATTGACATCCGCCCATCGCCACGCGCCGCACGGGCGCGGCACCGTGGGCATGGTGCAGGTGTTCCCGAACAGCCGCAACGTGATTCCGGGCCGGGTCAAGTTTTCCATCGACCTGCGCAATGCGACCGATGCGCTGGTCGATGAAATGGCCGACGAGGTGAAGGCCTATGCGACCCGGCTCAGCCAGGAAAGCGGTTTGAATAGCCAGATTGAACTGGTATCGAGCTACCCGGCGCAGGTGTTTCATGCCGACTGCGTCGATGCCGTGGCACGCGCGGCCAGCAAGCTCGGTTATTCGAACATGCCCGTGGTTTCCGGCGCGGGGCACGACGCGGTTTACATGGCCAAACTGGCACCATCGGGCATGATCTTCATCGCGTGCAAGGACGGCATCAGCCACAACGAGATCGAGGACGCCCAGCCCGGGCACATCACAGCCGGCTGCAACGTGCTGCTGCATGCGATGCTGGAACGGGCGGGCAGCGCGGGCTGAACCTCCTCGTCATCGGCCCGAAACAGGAAGCTTCAGATGACGAGGCGGGCCCGGTTTTCGACGGATTAAGACCCGATTTTTTCAGTGTCTGGAAGGGTATTTGCTGCGAAATCGTTGCTGGCTGATGGGCCGTTGGCGCCTCAGTTCTTCTCCGGCATTGCCGAAGAGTGGTGACTTGTAATCAACCATTGCTTTCCGTCCCACTTGTAGGTGTACGTGTAGCGAGCCTTGACTGCAGCACCCGTAGTGCCAAAGGTGAAGGTATAAAGTCCGGCATCGACCGCGGTGTTGCAACCAATCTCGATGGTTCTTGAATCGATCTTGCCGACGGGCTTGTTTTCGAGGAAGTGATGGAAATAGTCCTCCTTCTCGGCCGCTGTGAGTCGCGGCTTGTTCGATACGGTGGGAAGGAGGATAGAGCGGTCGGCGTAGTTGGCGACAACTTTGTGGGGATCGCCGGTTTGCAGCGATCGATTCCATCGGTCAAACAAAGCCGCGATCTCCTGCTCATTGCTTGCCCTGCAAACTTCTGTTCGTGCTGGTGCAGCTTCGGGCCCGGATGGGACTGACGCGCAGCCTGAAAGAACGACGGCGAGAACTGCTGATAGGACATAAGGACTTCTCATGGGCGATCCTCCAATGGTGATTGAAAAACGGTCAGGGCCTGACAAATGTAGCTCGTCGGATAACCTGGTAAACCCAGCTTATCCGTTCAGAGCCCGGACCCAACCGCCAAGCCGATTATTTTTTAGAAAGTATCCCGCTCGGGGAAAGAAATCAGCTGTAACACCGACTTCATGCACGAAATACGGCTCCAGATAAATATACACCTGCGCAACCAGCTACTACTTTCATAGCAACCCGCAACCGCGCAAAATCAGCGGCACCGCATGCTCGCTCGCCGCTGTCTCAGGCTATTGCTCCGGCCCTCTGAAGTTTTAATTGTCACAACAGGCCTTCCCCAGGTCAATACCGGGTGCATGCGCCTGTTTGGAGCGGTAGCCACGCTGGCCCTGGTTGCGGCGCAACTCGCGGCTGATGCACGATTTGTCGCGTCCCAGAAGCACAGCAATTTCACTTTGCTTGTGTTTTGCTTTGCGCAGGATTTCAATCTGGTACCGTTCGGCTTGGGTGAGGTCTGTGTAGGTCATTCTGGGCAACTTTGACTTGGCGGTCGAGGGGTCTGGATGCTCTCACATCTCGCCCACCCAACCCGTTATTCATAACGTTGCACTTCGAATTTGAACTCGCGTCTTATCGAAGAGGAAATAGAATTACGGGTTGCAAAATAGAAGCTCCCAAAGGAATATCCATGCTTTCAGCGCTGAGTCGCCCGCTTTGCCTTTTGAGCATGGCAGCATGCTTCCTGGCCACTGCAGCCCATGCGCTGGAGGCGCCCCAAGGCAAGGTTTATTTGTCCATCAGCGGCAGCATCGCGAAAAAAAACGCCGGTGATCGTGCTGACTTCGACATGGCGATGCTCGCGGCCTTGCCGCAGCACAGCTTCACCACCCAGACACCCTGGTACAAAGAGCCGAAAAAGTTCACCGGACCGTTGCTGCGTGACGTGCTCGCCGCCGCAGGCGCCCAGGGAAAAACGCTCAAGGCCGTGGCGCTGAACAATTTCAAGGTCGAGGTGCCTGCAGGGGATGCACAGCAGTTCCCGGTCATCGTGGCACGCCTGATGGACGACAAGCCCATGGCAATTCGCCACAAGGGTCCGCTGTTCATCATCTATCCCTTTGATACCGACACCGCCCTTCAATCGATTCGTTACTACAGCCGATCAGCCTGGCAACTGCGCGCTATCGAAGTCAAGTGACCCATCCTGCTACGACTTCAGCCTCGCATCCTTCGCCGTCAGGCCGCTGGACACTGGGCGTGACGGCAGTTCTCGTCGCCGTGTTTGTCGCGATTGGCGCAATACAGGCGCACCAGATTCAACTGATCGATAGCACGGTCTACTACACCGAAGAGAACATTTCCTGGATTTTTTCCCAGCTCGAACTCGAATACGTGGGCCTGCGCGACAACCTACTTCAGGCACAGCGCTATCCCCATCGCATCGACACGGAGGCACTGCGCGAGAGCTACGAGATTTTTATCAGTCGCATCCTGCTGGCGCAACCCGAGCAGATCAGCACCCTGGTGCCTGCGCTGCCAGCGCATCTGCAGGCCGGCGGGCTGATCAAGCAATTCATCGCTGCTGCGGATCCCTACCTTTCGGAAAACGCGTCGTTGGCGCTCAAGCCTGAGGTGGTGAGCCAGTTGCTGAGCAAGATGCAGCCCCTGGCGACACCGATTCATGACATGTCCCTGTTGACCACCGAGCTCATGGGCGAAACTATCAGCAATCGCAACGCGGCCGCACGCGAGCAAGGCTATATCAGCATTGCCTTGAACCTCTTTCAGGGCTTGCTCACGCTCGCTTTCGCCGGCCTGCTGATCCGTCAGGTCCGATCGCTTGAAAAACGCACGCAGCAGTTGGGACGGGCAAGTGACGAAATACTTCGGCTCAATGGTGAGCTGGAAGAGCGGGTTCGCCAACGCACGGCCCAACTCGAAGCGGCCAATCACGAATTGGAAGCCTTTTCCTATTCAGTCTCGCACGATCTGCGCTCACCGCTGAAAACAATCAACGGATTTAGCCACTTGCTGGAACGCGAGGTCTCAGACCAGGCGGGCGAAAAGGCCAAGCACTACGTCAAGCGGATTCGCGCGGGCACCCGACAGATGGGCGAATTGATCGACGGGCTGCTCGCTCTGGCCAAGCTGTCCCGCGAGACGCTGCAATGGAGTGAAGTGGACCTCTCGGCCATCGCAAGGCGGGTCGCGCAAGACTACCAAGAGCGCGACGCGGACCGTCAAGTGGACGTGCAGGTCCGCAGTGGAATGCGTGTCACAGGGGATGCACGACTGCTGGCAGTGGTGATCGAGAACTTGCTGGGCAATGCCTGGAAGTTCACGTCCAAGCGCGAACAGGCCCATATCGAGATCGGCACTCAGGCGGGCATGGCGAAGGAAACCGTTTTTTTCGTGAAGGACAATGGCGCCGGCTTTGACATGGCACATGCCGAGAAACTCTTTGGCACCTATGAGCGGCTTCACTCGCCTTCGGATTTTTCGGGAACAGGCATTGGCCTGGCGACCGTCAAGCGCGTCATAGATCGACACGCAGGCCGGGTCTGGGCGCTGGGCAAGGAAAACGAGGGCGCTACGTTTTATTTCACGCTGGGAGTAGCTGACGCCCCCTGACACGCAGTCCTTTCAAGGTCTTTGAGCAAGCTATCCGCGGGAGCTGCTGTTTTCTTGCTGTCGTTGAGTTGATGTCCCTGGTGTGCCTGGGCTTGCAGCCTTTGCTGCACGCGGCCGCGCGCAAGATGGAGAACCTGCCCATGTCGCTGGCAGCGCTGCCACGAGGCCCAGGCCAGCTTCATCGTGCGCCAGCACAGCACCTGGCCCAGCATGTCAGGGGCGCCTACGAGGGCTTGCTCATTGCCGTGCCGCCAGCGCACTGGCCGAACTGGGCGCCACAAGGCACCGATAGGTGGTGCAGCGCCTGCTGGCCTTGGCGCGCCGCATCATCCCCAGACAAGTGGCCACGAGCAAGCGCGGCCCCAAGATCGAAAAACCCAAGGGCTGGGTCGAGGAAGCCAAGGCTCGGGTGCTCACGGAACAAAGACCTTGAAAGGGGTGGTTCAAAGGGCGCTATTTTGGTGCGACTGCAGCAGGCACTGCTGGAAGGCCAGGGTCACCCGCGAAGGTGTGAGCGAGCGGCGCGTGATGCCCACAAAGGTGCATTCATAGCGAAACAGCGCCGGCGAAACCGCGCGCATCTGCCCGGCCGCCACAAAGCTGGCGGCGTAATGGTCAGGCAGAAAACCGAGAAATGCGCCCGACAAAATCAGCGTCGCCACCGCTTCCTGGTCGAAGCCGGTGGCCGCCCGTACCAGGCGCTCGCGGTGGCTGATTTCCATGTTCGGCGAGTGGTAGCCCAGGCCGGCAAACGGCCAGGCCTGCAGACCGGCCCAGTCCAGCCCCGCGCCGCCCGTGGCAAACAGGGGATGGGCAGCCCCGGCATACAGCAGCACGGTTTCGCCGAACAGGTCGTCATAGACCAGCGACTCGGAGTTGCGGTGGGCCGGAATCACGCCGACCTGAAAAATGCCGTCAATCACGCCGCGCTCGATCTGGTTGATAGCGCCCACATGCAGATTCAGCGCCACATCCGGCGCCTGCCGCCGGAACAGGGCGATGGCCTGGGCAATGCGGGCGGCCGGGTTGCTGGCGGTCTTGTCGAACACGGCAATATGGAGCTGCCCGCCCATGCGCTGGTGGATGTCGTCCACGCTGTGGCGAAAGGCATCGGTCGAGGCCAGCAGGCGCAGGGTTTCGGCGTAAATCCGCTCGCCCTCGGGCGTCAGCGCAAAGCCGGCCCGGCCGCGCCGGCACAGGCTCAGGCCCAGCCGCGTTTCCAGGTCCTTGACATGCCGGCTCACGGTGGAGGTGCCAATGTTGAGTTCCAGCTCCGCCGCCGCCATGCCGCCGCACTCGACCACCGCCTTGAACACGCGCAGCAGCCGCAGATCGGTGTCGCCGATTTGCCCCAGTACGGCACGGCTTTTGGGCGTGCTTGACACGGGCGTTCTGGTCGCTGGCTTTACTTGCATAAGTTGCTAACTGAATAGGGCTATTTATCTATCGATAAGAGTAT